>JAZNWI010000218.1:0-2821 GCA_045593305.1 Clostridia bacterium
CTCTAATAAAGTTGGATTTTATGGAATGGTGCAAATAAGCGGTGTTTCTTTCACAACGACAATAGGAATAATACCCATACCCTCGACAATGGCATCATCATGATGAACGTCTTTGAGTATCCGCTTGGTTAAGGATGGTGGCGAACTTGATTAACCAATGAACCTTTAGGTCGCCGGCCGAAGGCGGCAGCCTTAGCTAAAAGTCCGAAGGCGGCAGCCTTGACGAAAAAGCCGAAGGGAAAGGCAAACGAATAAGGGCTGATAAGGGTGTTACCATACCACAACTGTTTACTTGGCTGGTGCTAAATTTTGCTTTAAATTGAGAGTATAGTTTTGTCCTTTTATCTTTCGGGACACGAAAAATGTGCATTTCTTTTGTTTTAATAAAGAAAATAGTATCTTTGTCAAAAAAATAATGATGGGCAATGATGTATTTGAACCAATTTCACAAAGAAGCCGTAGAGCGGAAGATGAAGAAAATCGCCGAATCCAAGAAATCGCCGATGAACTCTACCGACGCTGCTGCCTATATGAAGAGAAACTTCGAGAAGGCCAAAACAATGTAAGACCCTCGGAGATAGAACATCGCATAGCGGAGGATTATGCCAAGGAGCATGGCTTATGGCTTTCCATAAATGAGGTGTTCGACCTTGGTGCTCCAGGTCCTAGCGGCAATGAGAACGATACCTACGTATCGAACGATATCATTTTCAAGGTAAACAACCTTCTCAATAGCCGAGGCAGTATCATACAACTGCTCAACAAGGTATTGCTCCACAATCTCCTTTTTTCAGAGACGGCATATACATTCCATGCCTTTACAGGATTTCCAGGCAGTTCCATTATGCCCATTTTCAAACAAAGCCTCATTAAAGAAGCAATGCCTGCGACGCCTATAGAGATAGCCACTTATATGGCAGCCTTAGGCTTCAGTAGTACCCCAACCAACGGACGCTTTACAAACGGAGAGTTTGAAGTTTGGGATTTATTACCCCGAAACGTGTTGAAAGACAGCGAAGGAGACATCTTTGTGATTGATGCAGAGATAAAGGTTCTATAGGAATGTGTAGAACCAGAACTCCACAGAAGGCCTTCGAAGTACGCCTGCGCCTATTCTTCGAAAACCTTCTGTGGATTTTGTTTTATTCTCCTGGGTCAGAGACCCTGATGCTCAAATACGGCGGATAGGGTATATCCGCCGTGACGGAACAGCCTCATTTTAATGGAGCATATTTGAACCCAAGTTTCTTCTGCAATCCCCCGTACAGTCTATTCATATGGTTTATTATAGCAGAAGTTTGTTTACATGTCATGATTTCCGCAATAAAGGCAGCATCATGAATCGCGCATAAGCTGCAATCTACACTTGTAGTAAATCCACTTACCATTTTAGCCCCTGTACATTCTCGAAATTGTTCTATTCTTGTTTGAGATCCAAGCATTGTCCTACAGCTACCAAAATGAACATACTTTCCTTCAAAGAGTCCATTCGCCATATCTGCCAACTGTTCTAAATCTAAGAATTCTCCAGACTCTAGACTTATAACATGCGTTTCTCCATGGAAGCTAAAATAAAAAACATTATATTTATTAGAGTATTCTTTTTTGCTAAAATGTTTGAAATAGTATTTTAATTCCTCTATAGTTGCAACTTTTCTATAAATATAAGGTACACCATGCGTTTTACTTAGAAATTGCAACAAGGGTTCACTATTCAGATAACGTCTACTGGCTTTTGTCGTTATCTCCCACTCTGTTTCGATACAAATAATACCTTTTTCCATCGCTATTAGTTTCACTATTATATTAATACATAGTTATTATAACCAAGCATAACAAGGTGAAATGACGAAATCCATTATGCTTTTTCGGAATACGGCACGCCTACATTTAATAATTGCATAGCTTTTTTTCTGGTATTTCTGTCAACTTTTGAACTTCCTGCAATAATTCGAAGTGCAGCTTCCGACCAACCTTCTCGGAATATAGTACGTGCATTGGATAATCTAGTTTGCTGAGAGGATAATTTGTACCTCCCAAACTCTATATGCTTATGCGTTATCTCTTCTATAGATACATCAATGTTCTTCTTCAGTTCTACATACAAATAATCAACAAAAGCCTTTTTCCCTATTTTTCTGAGTCTCATTTCAATCGCATCCATATGCATTTGTAAATTTTCAAAAGTTATGACTATCTATCATTCTTCAGAATAAAAAGACAATATATCGTCAATCGTAGCCTTATAAAAACGTCCAAAGTCTACAGACGTATTTATAGGTTCCCATACTTTGAAGCATTTCTGTCCCAAAGTCTTGCTGAAAGACAATTGGTAATTTTTCCCACAAGCCGAAAATGAAAAAGTTTCACCTTTCTGAGCTGTCTCAAGACTGCTTGACAAATCTTTGAGATTTTGAATCATTTCATCTTTGTTTCCAAGATAAAAAATGACTGGCTGATAATATTGTGAATTATTTGGTAGAGTTACAGAATAAACTTCAACATTATTCATAATGGTCTTATTCAATACTACCGACCCATTTGTGAAAGATTTTACTTTTTCTATTTTTGCAGTTTTCTTTAATTGAGCATAAGCATAATCACTATAAGAAAACAATAAAACTGCAATTAAGGAAATTTTTATAATAGAAACTAATTTCATTTTTTTTATATTGTGTTAAAAAAGGCGTGAAACCATCCGTTACTCGCCTCTATCTTAGGTTACCGCCAAGTGACCTTATCCGTAACAAGCAAAGAATAGTCCACACCCTATAGGTGCGAACTTTCAGTCTGCTTGTTCTCACGGATGAAAATTGGCGGT
>JAZNWI010000219.1:0-5723 GCA_045593305.1 Clostridia bacterium
CTTTCCGTCCGAACAAATTTCAGTAGAAACTGTTTTTCCATCTGTCGGATATTCCACATCTCCACGGAAATCTTCTGTTTCTTCTCCGGTTTCTTCGTCATAATCCCAATAGTACGCTTCTTTTTTGAATTCGTAAGTCCAATAATAATCTTCGTCTATGATGTCGTAAAAACCTTCCTGCCCCTCGGCAAAAGCCCATGTAAACACTTCAAAGCTGTTGTCAAATGAAAGCGCCCATTTATCTACTCTATCCACATAATAATCGTGTGCATCATAAATTGGACAACTTGCATATTCCAATTGTTTGAGAGTATCTCTTACGGTATTGTACGGACCACCGTAAGAGGTTATACCACTCACATTTATGCTGAAGCCAACTTCACACAATCTTTCGTCCATTCCATCAGGAAAAATTTCTTCGTAAAGATCCTTAAGGGTTCCTTTGAAATTAATTGTGAGGACTGACCCATCGGCAGTGAATGTAATAAAGGAATCACCATAAGACTTCCAGCTCAGGTAGTCATCGTTTGTGTTGCCTTTTATGTCGGTTTCGTTGAAACTGTATGTTGCAGTTTCTCTAAGACTTCCAAGAGAATAACTCGGTCCGCTGAAACTGAAACCAACCTCAACCTTAAGTCTTGCATCGTTATAATTATTTTCATCCATACGATAACTTTCGTAATCTACCATATAATTGAAGATTTCAGGTGCATCGTCAGCATCAATGGTGATAGAATAATCAAATTCAATGCTGTCTGAAGAACTGTTTTCTGCTTCAACCGCTTTCCATAAATCAGCAATATCGTAGGTTGAATTTCTTTCGAGTGCATATGTACTTTCTCCGTTATTGATATTGAAAATATATCCGGTTTCATATGCAACAAATTCTCTGGAATTTCTTTCGCAGTAATAGGCAACATTTGTTCCGTAATACCCATAAACAACGGTGTGCACAGGGAAAGTTGCTGCATTATCGCCTTCATAGGTTTCCTCGTTATAATGTTCGTTAAATGAACAGTTTCTTGCAGGGAAATATACAGTTTCAAGACCTTTGTTTGCACCGTCACAGCCAAACGCACCATAGCCGATTTCTTTCAACCCTTTTGGAAGGGTAACTGTTTTTAGGTTTTCGCAGTTATAGAAGGAGCATTCACCAATACGATATAAATACTCGTTTTCAAATGTTACGCTTGTAAGGCTTGTTGCACCGTAAAATCCGTAATCAGACACATGGGTTACACCTTCACCGATTACAACTGCTGTTATGTCCTCAATATAATCCTTCCACGGAACTTCATCTGTAGATGTATAATCCTCCATAGCACCCTCACCGCTAACGACAAAATTACCATCGCTATTTAGTGCCCATTCAACAGCTCCTGATGTTCCACTTGCGCTTGCTTCCGTTGCATTTGCAGTTACTCCGCCCAAAAGAGTAAGCAGCAAAAAAATAGAAACTATAACAGATGTGATTTTTTTCATAGTGTGACCTCCCCATATTTCTGGTAAATAGGTTGACCAAGCCAACCATTCATGATATAATGTTTACAATTATACAATTATAATTATAATTGTATTTTTTCAAAAGTCCCCACACTTTTATAAAATTTTAGTGTGGGAAACTCCGTTTTTTTCCAAAAAAGTGTGGGAAAAAGTGTGGGATGATAGATTTAGCTTATAAAAAGCGATTGAGGGAGAAGTCATGAAAAAATTATGTTTGGGCAGTTTATGTGCACTGCTTATGTTATTTGCACTCTCCGGGTGTAATACTATTGGAGATAAAGCCACAAGTATGTCCATTATTTATGGTGCGACAAGTTTTTTATCTTTAATTATGCTTGTAGGATATTTTTCTTTAATTAAGAAGAAGCAGATATGGTTTTTTGTACTGTTTACTTCTGTTTTTATTGTAAATATCGGATACTTTATGCTATCCGTTTCCAAAACACTGGAAATAGCACTTTTGGCAAACAGAATATCCTATCTTGGCTCTGTTTTCCTTCCTTTGTCAATGATTATGATAATCATGAATGTTTCCAGACTTCGTTATAAAAAATGGGTACCATGCGTATTGATGGCGATTTCGATTATTGTATTCCTGATTGCCGCAAGTCCGGGGTTCCTTGACATTTACTACAAGTCCGTTTCTCTTGAAAATGTTGGTGGCGTATCTGTTTTAAATAAAGAATACGGTTCATGGCACGCTATATATCTTTTCTATCTGATGGGGTATTTTGCTATTATGATTGCAATAATAGCACACGCAATAGCAAAGAAAAAACTTGAATCGGCTGCCCATGCTGTAGTTTTAATTGTTGCAGTATTTGTAAACATCTGCGTATGGCTTTTAGAGCAACTTGTGAAGATTGACTTTGAATTTTTATCTGTTTCATACATAATAACTGAGTTATTCTTAATCAGTGCATATCTGATGATTCAGCATCAGGAAACACTTATTGCCTCACTTCAGGCAAAAATAGCACCCCCACCAGAAACAGACAAAAAAGAAATCAACAAAGACTCTCCTGAATTTAAAGAGCATTGTAAATACATTGTGGAACAACTACCGCATCTGACACCTTCTGAAAGAGCAATTTATGACCTGTATCTTGCAGGAAAATCCACAAAAGAAGTTTTACAAGAAATGAATATTGTGGAAAATACTTTAAAATTCCACAATAAAAATCTTTACGGTAAGCTCGGCGTTTCATCACGAAAACAACTTATAGAATACTCTAAGGCTATAAAAGCTGCCACGAAATCATGCTGCTGAGAATATGAATATTAAAAGAATAAAAAAGCAAGTCACCAAAATGACTTGCTTTTTTATTTATCTTAATATTCCCATTTATCCATCCAGTTTCTTACAACAATATCCTCTGTCTTGATATCATTTCCCTTAATAAATACTGTCTTAGTACTGCCCGGTAACATATCAAAGTAATTGTCGCTATATTCAACATCGTCGCAGTCCGGCAAAGTTATATTAACACATCTTGCATAGTTCTTTGTACTCAAAATTGCGTTTACACCGTCATTTACAGCTTCAAATGAAACCTCAAGTTCAGGCTCTACAAAGTTAATATCTTTCCATAGTGTATAGAACAATGATGTATCACGCAAATCTCCGCCAACTTCACCCTTTGCAAACATGAAATGGTCAGGACTGTTACAATCTTCATAAGTGTATAGAACCTGAGAAGAATATGCTTTTACAACACCTTCAGCTCTCTGCATAGCACCGGAATTGTTTCCGTACATGTCTGCTATGCCGAATTCCACGCTGTAATCCATGTCATTATCAGTTTCGTTTACAACAAATAGCTGATATCCCGCTTTTGTTTTAGTGATGATAAGATTGTTAATATAATATGCTCTTCTTAGTGCATAATACGCCGGCATCGGTGTCATATAATAGTCCACAACTGACCATGTTCCGCAAGGCCAGATATCATTGAACATCCAGTTCATTGTTCCTGAGCATCTGCCGATATTAGTTTTGTGATAGTCACAATCGGCTCTTAATAGCTCTGAATGGAATATTGATGACTTTTTGCAGAAATCTTCTAAACCATCAATTTTGCCAAACATCTGTTCTGCAACCTCAAGCTGAATCTCTGGGAACCACTTTCCTGTTCCGTCATACGGATTTCGCATAAAGTGCAGGTCATACATTTCGTTTAGTGGCCATAGTTTATCTTCAGGGATATACTTTTTAAGTGATGCTAAGGTTGGTGCTCCCTGTACTGCAATTTCTGATGCCATAGCAGGGTCAAATGTTTTTAATACATCTCTGAAATTCTCAATACCAAGAGCATCATGATTGTACGGAGAAATCATCGCTTTTTGATAACTGTTACAATGACAGTCACCACTTGACTGTGTATTTCCTATATCTCCATATCCCCAAGGGCTTGATGGGAAATAAGGTCTGGTTCCATCAAGATGGTCAACAACGCCTCGGATGTAATAGTAAATAATTTTATCACCATATTGCTTGTTTTTTCCGTGGGAGCCGGTTTTTTCGTTACCACCACAATAAAGCACCAAAGACGGATGGTTTCTTAGTCTGTGTATCTGCTGTTCTGCCTCTGCAATAGCTCTGTTTATGAAGTCAAAATTATTGTCAGGAACATCAGCACAAGCGTATGCAAAGTCCTGCCATACCATCATACCAAGCTCGTCACACATATTATAGAAGTCTTCACTTTCATATATACCGCCACCCCATACTCGAAGAAGTGTGAAATTGGCATCATATGCAAGCTTTATCGCTTTTTCATAGCGTTCTTTCTTAATACAGCCTGTCATAACATCAAGTGGAACCCAGTTAGCACCCTTAAAAAATACAGGCTTTTCATTAACATAAAGTTGACAAGTAAAGCCATCCATATTCTTTGTAGGCTTTTCTTCCATTCGAACTGTTCTTATACCGAACTTTCCGCATTTTTCATCGCAAAGTTCACCATCAGCAAACAGCTTTATTTTATATGCATACAAATTCGGTTCGCCAAGGACTCTCGGCCACCATAATTTTGGATTATCAATTTTAATTGTGAAGAAATTCTTTTGATCTATTGTTTTAATACGATAAATGTCATCCCCGACAGTAATTTCAATTTCTCTTTCCTTTTTATCTTCACAAGTTTCAGGTAAATTAACAAAGAATGTTACATGTCCGTCAAGCTCTGTTCTGATATTAATATCATTTATGTATGTATCTTTTCTTGTTTCTAAATAAACATCCTTCCAGATACCTGTTGCAGGGAAATCAGGAGCCCAGTCCCAAGAGAAGTGGCATTGTGCCTTTCTTATAAAGATTCTCTGCTTGTTAAAGCAACTAAAATATCCTTCTTTTGGATATTTATCAAGTTCTTTTCTTATGGAATGAAGTATAACCTCAAGCTTGTTTTCACCTATAGAAATTGTATCGGTAACATCAATTCTGTACTGCATAAACATATTATCTGTTTTTGCAATTTCCTTGCCGTTTAAATAAACAGTTGAAATTGTATCAATACCATCAAAAACAATGTATGTCTTTTCGTTCAAATCATCTACATTGAAAGTTTTTGAATATTTCCAATCCTTTTCTACAACCCAAGAACACTTTTTTGAATTGTCGCCATAATATGGTTCTACAATAACTCCCGCCTTAACCAAGTCATTGTGAATATCCCCCGGCACAGTCGCTTCATATACGCATTCCTGTGATAAGGTATCACAAACCTTCCATTTACCATTCAAATCCATTACCTTCATACTATTTCTCCTTTTCTTGTTTTGTATGTAACATACTCATCTATTCGTGTGCCGTTATAATTAACAAGCTCCACTCCTACGCCACATTCCGTTGTCATCTGTATCAAAAATCGAATACAGAAATACTATAGAGTAGCGCTAAAACCATTGCGGATAATAACAATAGTTTTTTATTTTTATGACCCCCATTAAAACGCATAAAATGTATTTTTATATACACAACATCATTATATCACCTGAAATTTTAAAAGTCTATAAAAAATAAAAAAAACATAAAAAAAACCAAAAAAAAGAATAAAAGTGAAGTTTTACATAATATCAATAAATAAATATCCACCCGCGTAGCGGGTGGTTTTTCATTTTCGGGTATAACCCTACTCTTTACTGGCTACGCACAAGTGCGTCTTTTATTGGCCTGCCAGCCATGCAAAGTTTACTTGCTACCCATAAATGGGTCCCTT
>JAZNWI010000220.1:0-4275 GCA_045593305.1 Clostridia bacterium
GTCATACTTTTCCATAACACCATATACCACATTCTTTATGTACGGCATAGATGTTATGCTTGCCGGAAGCTCGTTCATAAGGTTATCAAGCAAAAAATCGACATCATCCATGTGTTGATTCAGCTGAAAAATGATTTTAAATGCTTCGCATCTTGCCTGACTTCTTGAAAGTTTTTTGCTCATTTGCTTTCCTTTCTGTGCTACGCTTTATCTGTCCTTAAATTTTGCGCACACCTACCCATTTTCTTGTATACTATATTATACCCTTTTTTTAGCAAAAAAGCAAGGAAAATACACAATTTCCCGTTAAAAAGATTGACTAATATCCCGCCTTTATGCTAATATTAAGTTACAGATAATTTTTGAAGAAGTGAGCGTGATTTTTATGGTATATGTACTTTTCGTGGACGGTTTTGAGGACATTGAAGCCCTGGAGCCTGTTGATATTATGCGAAGAGCCGGAATTGGTGTTAAAACTGTGGGGGTTATGGGAGAATGTGCCACATCTTCCCACGATGTTACTATCAAAACGGACATTCTTATTGATGATGTGGATGTAAACGATATGGAAATGCTCGTACTTCCGGGCGGTCCGGGGCACACCAATCTTGATGAATCTGATAAGGTTCATAACCTGATTACCTACGCTCTGGAAAACGATATTTTTATTGCTGCAATCTGTGCATCTCCGTCAATTTTAGGTAAGCGCGGTATTTTGGACGGCAAAAAATATACCTGTTTCCCCGGCTTTGAAAAATACGCAACAAATGGCATATTTACAGGCGAAAAAGCTACGCTTGACGGTAAGATTTTAACCGGAAAAGGTGCCGGTGCCGCAAGCGATTTTGGTTTTAAAATGGTAGAGCTTTTAAAGAGCAAGGATATTGCCGCAAATCTTAAAAAAGAAATGCAATATATTTAAAAATACGGTGCCAATGCACCGTATTTTTAGTTTTGAAACACCTTTTTTATCATATTTTCTTTAAGTTCTAAAAACTCTTTCTCCATTAACCCCTTTGACAAGTAGTATTCCTTTTCCTTCATATATAACTTACAAAGGCGCAAAAAAGCCATTCCCTCCGCCATTTTATGATTATATCTTGTTTCTACATCAAAAAGCTCTTTTTCGTACTTTTCGTCCGTACCCAAAAGTCCCGATTCCTCATAAAAATCAAGGATTTTGTCGCGCTTTGACTGCGGGAACATTTCATGTGGCGGGGTTGAATCGAAAACACAGAAGCTAAGTTCCGGCACAATAACCATATCAAGACTATCCTTGTCAAAACCGCAATAATAAACTTCGGTATCAAAGCCTTTTTCCCTGGCTTCCCTTGCTACTCTTTTTAAGAATGTGGACTTTCCTGTTCCTGCTCTTCCTTTTATGAAATATCTTGCGCTAAGGTTTTCTGTTAAGTTGTCTATATAGTTTACCGCTCCGTCAGGAGTTGACCCGCCAAAAAATCTCCGGTAATTTTCGTTTCCGCTTTTCCCTTTTTTCCCTTTAAACAGTTGGTCAAGCACACCTTTTTCGTATGCATCAAGCTTTTTATAGTCCATATTTTTTATATATATTTTTTCCCACTCGTCATGTATTTCCTTTGCATCATCAAAGCATTTGTACAGCTCATTAATTGCCCATTTTTCCTTTGCCAGAAACTTGTTTTTTATTTCGGTGTCCTTTTTGTTTACCTGGTCTAAGTCTATGTTCTCGGCGGTCACATTCTCGCCCAAAACATCTCTGTCAACAACGGCAACACCCATGCTCCTTATTATTACAGCATCTATCAGCTTAATATCAAATGGACTTACCACACATTCCACCACTTCTGATGTTTCCACCTTTTTTAGTATATCTTCAAGAATTTCAGTCTTCTGTTTTTTTGAATCCCCCGATATTGTGTATATCGTTTCAACGCCTGCCAAATTATTCTCCATGAGATTTGCAAGTCCGCCTGCACTATTTGCAAAAGCAAAATATTTTCTTACCATCAAACTACTCCCTTTCTGCTTTTTTTAGCTAAATATATTATATGCGTAAGCTTCACATAAAATCTCTTTCAGACAAAAAAATAAACAGCTCAAGGCTGTTTATTTTTTATAGAATTTCATTACTTTATCTATAAACTGCTCATTATCGTCAGTTTCTCTCATAATTCCCAGAATTTTAGCCATAGTATCGTAAGTGTTCTGTGAGTTTGTGTTACGCCTTATGGTCCAGCTTGCCTCCTGCTCTTCTTTTGTTAAAAGCTTATCTTCACGGCGGGTTCCTGATTTTAAGATGTCTACTGCCGGGAAAATCCTTCTTTCCTGCATGCCGCGGTCAAGCTTCAATTCCATATTGCCCGTTCCCTTAAATTCCTCAAATATAACCTCGTCCATTCGGGAGCCGGTTTCGACTAAAGCGGTTGCAAGAATTGTAAGACTTCCGCCCTCTTCAATGTTTCGTGCCGCTCCAAAGAATTTCTTCGGTTTTATTAGAGCATCAGGGTCAAGACCACCGGATAGTGTTCTTCCTGTCGGGTTTACCGTAAGGTTATATGCTCTTGCAAGACGGGTTATGGAGTCCATAAGGATTACTACATCCTTTTTCTGTTCAACCAGTCGCATAGCACGCTCTAAAACCATTTCCGCACACTTTGTATGACTTTCAGGGGTCTGGTCAAAGGTTGACGCTATTACCTCACCATCTATGCTTCTTCGCATATCGGTAACTTCTTCCGGTCTTTCGTCAATTAAAAGAACTATAAGCTTTACATCAGGATAATTTTTTGAAATTGACTGGGCAAGCTGTTTTATAAGCGTTGTCTTTCCCGCTTTTGGTGGTGCCGCAATCATTCCGCGCTGTCCTTTTCCGATTGGTGCAACTATGTCTAAAAGCCTTGATGCATATTTTTCCTTTTCACCTGTTTCAAGCCTAAGCTTTTCTTCAGGATATACCGGTGTAAGTTTTTCAAAATTGCTTCTTTTAAGGGCCACTTCAAGGCTATCCCCGTTTATTTTTTTCACAAACAAAAGTGGTGAATATTTATCCTCTTCCTGTGATGGTCTTGCATCGCCTGTGATTTCGTCGCCGGTTTTTAAATTAAACCTGCGGATTTGTGTTGGTGATACATAGATGTCTTCGGTTCCCGGCTTATAGTTTTCAAACCTCAAAAAGCCGAATCCGTCTGCCAAAACTTCCAAAACACCGCACACTTCTATTACATCCTGCGGTCTTTGGCGTTTTTTAGGTGTTTCTGCCTCCTGCTTTGCTCTGTTTTCATCGCGTTTTGCAAGGATTGCATCAATAAGCTCTTCCTTTTTTAAGGTAGAAATCTTCTGAATTTCAAGGCCCTGGGCAAGCTGTTTTAACTCTTCCTTGGTCTTGCGTTCAAGTTCGCGTCTCTCTTCCAACATATCACCTCAATCCTATACAAATAAAGATAGCAGCAAGTTATTATTATAAAAATGCTTTAATAGCATGGTCTGGTCAATTGCCGCACTTACAAGCGAAAGCTTGTCGGTAGGAACGAAAAGACTTACAAGTCCACAAATTATGTATATTGCAAGCAGCGCATTAATCACTCCGATTGCCGCTCCCAAGGTTTTGTTTATAGTTTTAAGTCCCGGAAGCCCGAACAGGCTCTCAAGCAGTTTTACCGCTAAAAATACAAAAATCCGTACAAGAATAAATAACAAAATCAGTGCTATTATTCGCATAATAAGGTTAGTTAAGGAGTCGGTTATGACTTCCATTACATTGTTTTTTATTTCAGACATTCCGCGAATACTCTCTTCGATACTGTTTGCCAAAAATGTTGGCAACGACATGGATTCACAAATCATAAGAGCCTTCTCTGTATCAGTGGTGTCCGCTCCCTCAGGTAAATTTTCCGCCTGGTATGTCTTGGTTACATTCTTGCTTACCATTTCCTTGATGTTATCGCCAAGCGGTGATTTTTGCAGTGATTCCAGTACTACGCCTTGCATTGACGCTAAAAGCGTTACGGTTAAAATAAGAGTAATAATATTTTTTGATGCTGAAATAAAACCTTTCTTTGCAGACATTAAAACAAAGAAGATTATAACCGCCACTAAAATTATATCAAGTATATACCCCATATATTTGTCCCTTTCTTACTCCGCCGAAATCACAATGGCATCCTGTTTTTTAACCCGGACAGGCTTTTTTGTCTGAATACTCGAATTATATACGCAGAACACCTTGTTTTTCTCAATAGCTAAAGCTTGCTTTATATCTGCGCTGCAAAAAGCTCTTTTTACATGCTTACCGCT
>JAZNWI010000221.1:0-1987 GCA_045593305.1 Clostridia bacterium
CGATCCGACTTGAACAGGAGACGACATACGCATTTCACTCTGGTTTCCTTCTGACAAACAAGATTCAGCGAATAAATACGAATTCTTTTTCGCGGACGGTGGAAAGTCCACAGGGCTTGACGGAATGGGAAACGTCGTGATTCCACCGCTTGAAGATGAAGAAACGGAGCTTGACGTTGAATCTGTAAAGAAAATTATTAACGACAATATATCTTTCTTCGAATTTCTGACAGAATACAGAGATACGGTATATGCTGAAATAAGAAATAATGAAGAAATGAAAAAAGCAAAGGCTGTTGCTCCGCAAATTTTTAACAGCTGGATCAACAAGCCCGATAAAATATTTACCAACAAATTCGGATCCTCAACCACAAAATGCGTTGTATCGGGATGCTCGGATTATATCGCATCTTCAGGTGACACCAACTGTTGCGAGAAACATTCAAACAGATGCGGTAACTGCAACTGTTATATTGACGGAGACGCAATGTACTGCATGAGCTGCATTGAAAGCGTATTAAAACAATAACGGACAAAAGCTGATTTGTCCGCACCACAAAACCATCGGAACAACGGTTTCGGTGGTTTTTGTTTTTTACCGACGATGCCTCAACTCATACAACAAAAAAGACCCCACGCAAGGTGTGAACAGGTCCAGTAAAAACGGACAATGAAAAAAAGAGCCCCCTATGGTAGAATAAAAGAAACTACCATAGGGGGTTGAATTATGTCCAGAGGATATCTACACATTAAAGAATATGAGCGCGAAATACTTGAATTGAAATCACAAGGAAAAACCAATCGGGAAATCTGTGAAAAATTCGGTTTCACAATGAAGCAATTAAAAAATTTTATCACAAGGCACAATAATAACACCAAAAAGTTGAAAGCAGGAGTAATAATCAAAGGGAAAGGCAGACCAAGAAAAGATGGAAATGAATTACCACCATCAATTCAGCAATTAAGTAAACTTACTCAGTTGCGATACGAACTTGTCCGAAAAGAATCAAAGATAAAATCATTGGAAATGCAAGTTGAATTATTGCAAAATTTTCTCTCGCTCGCAGAAAGGAAGTGAAAACAAGTGTAATATTTATGGTTATCTACCGTCATAAAGACAAATTTTCAATAAGCGAAATGTGCCGCTTTTTCAATGTGTCAAGAAGCGGTTACTATGACTATGTCAAAAGAATGGATATACCTGCAAAAGATTTGCCGTTAGCCGAAAAGATAAAAGAATGTCAGGATAAGTGTGGCAGAACATACGGTTATCGCAGAGTACACATATGGCTTGAAAAGAACGGAATTCACCATAATCCCAAGACAATATTAAGAGTTATGCAAAAATATGACCTGTTATCAGCAGTCAGAAGAAAGAAATATCGTAATTACGGAGATCATCTTCATCGTTATCCCAATCTGCTGAACAGAGATTTCAATGCTGACAGACCAAACCAAAAGTGGGTTACAGATATATCATACATCAAGACGCAACAAGGAACGCTTTATCTTTCGGTAATCAGAGATTTGTATGATAACAGCATTGTTGCTTACAAAACCGGGACAGAGCAGAACATCAACCTTGTTTTGAGCACAATCAAAGCAGCCAAGAGAAAAGAGAAGGTCACTGCAGAGTTGCAGCTCCACAGTGACCAAGGGTTTCAATATACATCTCCAGCATATTTCAACCTGACAAAATCATACGGCATAACTCCTTCAATGTCAAGACGTGGTAATCCATATGATAACGCAATGGCTGAAAACTTTTTCTCAATTCTCAAAACAGAATGTATTTACAGAGCAAAGTTGAAAACTTATGAGGATGCTCGCATCCTCATAAGTGAATACATACACTTTTACAACAACGAAAGAATCCAGTTAAAAACAAAACTGACTCCGCTTGAAAAACGAAGTCAGTATGTTGCTTAATTAAATTTTTCTGCCATAGGGTCTTTTTTGTACTGTCCGCACAATTTGGGGCAGGTCA
>JAZNWI010000222.1:0-4217 GCA_045593305.1 Clostridia bacterium
ATGTGCAGTAATTATAGAAATAGCGGTACAAAAAAGCTGATTTCTCTTTTATAGTCTTTCCAACGGATGGTGGATTTTCCGGAAGTGTTCCGCTTGTGGAAAGTATGCCAACGCTGTAGTGGCAAATTTCCTTTAGGTAACAGTTAAAGCCTTTAGCAAAGCTTACACCGGTATTGGCACGAATACATACCTTATCACCCTTATCGTAAACCTCGTAAAAGTCAAAGCCGTCGCTGTCTGTCTGCTCAAGAACTATTTTGTCGCAATATTTTTGACCTGCAATTCTTTTTATAAGTCCGTATATAGCTTTTTCATCAAAATAATCCTTTACATTTTCTTTTTTTATATCGATGTAACTTTGTTTTATTTCCATTTATACTCCTCGTAGAACAATTTTTTGTAGTTCTTCACTTTTTATTACTATCTGATGTAAAAAACAAATTTAATATTTTTTTCTGCCAAACGATATTTCTCCAAAACCATAGGTCCGCAGGAACCGGAGCCTATGCCTGAATTTTTATAATCAATTCTGATATTGGTTGCATTATCCTTTTGAAGTTCGTCCCAATGCTGTGCCTTATCCAGCATTTCTATCGTATAATGTGACACATTCATATCAAATGTTGTTTCTGCTTCGAAGGTTAGTCCGTTTTCCATTTTAAGCACTTTGGTCTTTGTATGATTTCCGTGTTCCTGTGGCATTATATATGGAACATATTCGCTGTCCGCATCGCTTTGGAACCACTCTACCATAGCAGAACGGCTCATATCAGAATAGCTTTCGTGTGGTCCCATACCAAAGTAACGGAATCCACTCTTTTCATAAGGAACTTTAAACTCAAAGCCCAGTCTTGGAAGCCATACGCAGTTTTCCTTAACATCACCTTCAAGCTGTACCTTTATTTCACCTTTGCAATTAACAAAATAGTTGATTGTGTATGTGAAAAATGGAGTTCTTGAAACGCCTGCCAAGGCACCCTGAACTGATACTGCGCTTCCTGTCAGCTTACAGTCATAAACAAACTCAAACTGTCTGTTCAGGTTTTCACCTTCCCAGATGTTGTGCCAACCCCATTTTTCCTTAATGCATTTATCATTGTCGGTTGGTGCTCTGTATGCAGATAACTTAACAGGTGCAACAATTTGTTCTTCGCCGTTCTTCTTTAAACTCACAAATGTGCCAAAATTTTTAGAAAATACATACTGAAAATTATCACCATTAAAAATGATAAAATCTGCATTTTCAGTCACATCCGCCTGCTTAGTATCGAAAGCAACTCTTTTCTTTGTTGTTTCTACTTTAATTTGATTTTGCGCAATACAGTCACCATTTTGTGAATATAGGAAACAATTCACATATGCTCCAAGGCAACATTCAGTCGGCAAGCTTATTTTTATTGTTTTCTTGCAATGAGGTTCTATGTCAATGGCCATAGTTTTTTCTTCTATAACCTGACCGTCCGCTTTGATTTCGTACTTAAATACAAATTCCGAAAGATTTGTGAAATCATATCGGTTTTCTATTGTAAGCTCATCGCTTGAAAGCACACATTCCATTCCCTGATATGCTTTTTTTACTTCAAGGCTTCCTGTTTTAAATTCTCTATTATGAAAAACCAATCCATCACAACAGAAATTACTGTCGTGTGTCATTTCACCTTCAAAATCTCCGCCATATTTAGGAACTCCATCAACAATTACAGTATGGTCTGCCCATTCCCAGACACAGCCTCCCATAAAATTAGGATATTTATACAAAGTTTCCCAATAATCACATACATCTCCCGGACCGTTTCCCATTGCGTGAGAATATTCACATAGGAAATACGGCATTTTGAATTCCGGATTGTCTAATTTTTCCTTAATTTCATCTATTGTCGGATACATTCTTGAATGAATATCCACCCTGTTTGAATATTCAATAGTTTTATTTTCATATTCCTTCGCCTAATCTGCCAGTCTGGATGCATCTTCACTATGCAACAGTCGCTTTGTGTCTTGTTTTCTTAGCCACTTTAACATTTCATAGTGATTTTCGCCATGACCACTTTCGTTCCCTGTTGACCAGGAATAAATTGAGGGATGGTTTTTATCCCTATGATATGCTCTTATAATTCTATCTAAAAATGCCTCTTTCCACTCAGGATTTTCACAAAGCCATTCAGTATTTCCTACGCAGTCAAACCACGCACCACCGGCATTTCTGAAGTTAAAGCCATGAATTTCGAGATCTGTTTCAAGCATCACATAAAATCCCAGTTCATCGCACATATCAAGGAATTTTGGTGTTGGCGGATAATGGGATGTTCTGATTGCATTGATGTTCAGTTTTTTCATCAAAAGCAGGTCTTTCCTAATATCCTCATCACTCATAGTCCATCCCTTTTCAGGATGAGTATCGTGGTGGTTTACACCCTTTATTTTAACAGGCACGCCATTTACCATAAACACGTATTTCTCGCTGATTTCGTATTTTACAAAGCCTATTTTCTGACGAATAACTTCATCCTTATAAGTAAATACAAGCTCATACAAATATGGTTTTTCTGCATTCCACATAATCGGTGATTCAACAGTAAATCTGGCTGTGTTTTCAGCTTGAGCTTCAGATAATAGTGTTTTATCTGCATCAAAAAGCTGAATATTTGCACTTCCGTCAAAGTTTACTTGAATACAGTTATCCTGTGTTGTTATTTTTATATCCTTAATGTGTCCTTTTGGTCTTGACAGGATATATACATCACGGAAAATTCCGTGGAATCTGAAAGAGTCTTGATCTTCAAGATAACTTCCAGCACACCACTTTCTTACCTTTACTAAAACTGTGTTTGTGCCTTTATTTACATACTTACTGATGTCAAACTCAGCCTGAAGATGCGACCCTTGAGAAAATCCTACATATTCGCTGTTTATGTATAGCTCAAGACAGCTTGAAACACCTTCAAACACTATATAAGTATCTCTATTGATGTCCTCAATTTCAAAGGTCCTCTCATATATGCCCATTGGATTTCTCGTTGGAAGATATGGCGGATTAACCGGGTGCGGATATGCTGCATTTGCATAGTTCGGATTACTATAACCACACATTTCCCAACAAGACGGAACAACAATTTCTTCCCATTCTTTTTGAATATAGCTATCTTCAAAATCATATTCAAAGAATTTGAACTTCCATTTTCCATTTAATACTGTATATCCGGTTTCTGGAATGTAATACGAACGTTGTGGTTCGCGATTTTCGCTTATACATTCAACATTTTCATATTTTCTCATACATCATTTACTCTCTTAATATATTCCACATATTTTTACTTTTCTACCTCAATTGTGATAATTTTATATGCTCCAACTTCAAGCTTATCAAGATTGATTTCGCCCTCTATCTCTTCATTGAGGTTCACAACCTTAGCATTTTTAAAGATTGTTTTAATTTCAGCCTTAACAGTCTTCGCTGTTGGATTAAAGATACGGATTATATACTTATCGCTGTCTTCTGCCTTTTTCATAGCAGTTAAAACAAGTTCTTCCGGAATTTCAAGCATTGATGCTGTGTCCGCATTTGTTCCTCTTCCTTTTGAAGTCTGAACTGTTTTAACCGGTGCGCTTATTCTTTCTGCAATTATTAATGTTTCATTTTTAGCAAAAGGATAAAGTGTATAGTTAAACACAAGCTTTCCAAGGCTCTGACCTCCGTCCTCATGCGGGAATACGCCTGCGCTTCTAAACTCGGTACAGATTACATTTCGCATACCGCGGAAAAGTGATATTGAAAGTCTTCCATCCTTATTTGCTTCATATTCGCAGGTGCAATTATCAATGAAAGAAAATCCTCCATTTTTGTCTTCCAAAGTTGTGAAATACCCTTTAGGAAGAGTCTGCATTTCAGGATAGTATTCACCCTTCGGTGGAATTGTACTTCTTTCGTCCACATAGAAATGTCCTGCACTCTTTGCAATATCGGTCTTAACCCCTGTATCAAAAATTGCTTTCATTCTGTGGTCTTTAGCTGTGTTGTTAATAATTGTTTCAATATCCACAGCTTTTGCATCCTTTTTAAGGGTGTATTTTGTGATGATTTCAATTTCTGTCATTTCATCGCTTCGTTTACTTTCACCCTTAACCATATTTTCGTTTATTATGGCATAAGCAGGAACTGTCATCTTCACCTTTGCACAAATTGTGGCAGACAGTGTAGTGTTTTCCTCGCACCAGAT
>JAZNWI010000223.1:0-2818 GCA_045593305.1 Clostridia bacterium
AATACCTTCAATATATCGGATTTTACATCAGGAACTATAATACTTCCTTCCGCACCGCTCTTAATTTCTCCTTCAAAAACAGCTTTTCCAACTTTTATCTCCGTCTTGTTAATTTGCATATTGATATTCCTCCTAAAAAAATAATCCCATAGTAGATACTATGAGATTATCTTTTTATATATGCTATTTTAAAGTACAAATTTTCTTCCACTTTTCGTATGCTTCGTTCCACTTATCTGCATTCTGGGGCTCGTAAACATCAATCGGGAAAGAATTTTTAACAATTTTTCTTCCTTCATAAAGGTCTTTTATCGCTCCCATTGCCATTCCCTGAACAATAACATTACCGATACTTGTTGCTTCAACTGGACCGGTAGAAACCTTTCTTCCTGTTGCGTTTGCAGTAAATGAGCAAATCATTTTATCCTTGATTCCGCCACCAACAATGTTTATTACATCGTATTTTTTGCCGGTAACATCTTCCATACCCTCAACAACCTGACGGTACTTGAATGCAAGACTTTCTGCGATACAGCGTACAATTTCACCCTTTGTTTCAGGGACTTTTTGTCCTGTTTTTTCGCAGTATTCTTTGATTCTTTTTGGCATATTTCCGGGAGTCTGGAATTTGTGGTAGTCTGGATCAATTAAGCTTGCAAATGGAGTTGCTTCTTTAGCTTGTTTTTCAAGTTCATCAAAGGATAAAAGTGTACCCTCTCTATCCCATTGGCGTCTTGATTCCTGAATCAGCCACAAGCCCATAATATTCTTCAGGAATCTGATAGTTTTATTAACTCCGCCTTCATTTGTGAAGTTATAGTTAAGGGCATCATCTGTCACCATAGGTTCATCAAGCTCAACACCCATCAAAGACCAGGTACCGCTTGAAATATAAACAAAATCTTCCCCTTTATCCACTGGAACAGATGCAACAGCAGAACCTGTATCGTGAGATGCAACAGCCACAACCGGAATCTGTCCAACACCAAGCTCTTCTGCAAGCTCAGCTTTTAACACGCCAACTTTTTCGCCCGGATAAACAATATCAGCAAACAAATTAGTTGGTATTCCAAGCTTTTTTAGCATATCTTCTGACCAGGTATGAGTTTTAGAATCAAACATCTGTGATGTTGATGCGATTGTGTACTCACATTTTGCCTCACCTGTCAAGAAATAATTGAAAAGGTCCGGCATAAACAGCAATTTGTCAGCATTTTTAAGTGTTACATCATCTGATAATTTAGCTGAAAGAAGTTGAAATAGAGTATTAAACCAGTTAAATGCAATACCGGTATTTTTATAAATTTCTTCTTTTGGAACAAGCTTGAATGCCTCATCATACATTCCATCCGTACGGGTATCACGATAATGATACGGATTTCCCAAAAGTTTGCCGTTTTTGTCTAAAAGTCCATAGTCTACTCCCCATGTGTCTATACCGATGCAATCAATATCTCTGTCACCAGAGTTTGCGCACTTTAATATTCCTTGCTTAATCTCATGAAAAAGTCTTAAAACATCCCAGTGAAGATCTCCGTTTACTATAACAGGATCATTAGAAAAACGATGCTTTTCTTCCAATGTTATCTTTTCTCCATCAAAAGTGGCAAGCATAGCTCGTCCGCTTGATGCTCCAAAGTCAAATGCTAAAAATTTATATATCTTGCTCATTTTCTTCGCCTCTTTCCTATTTTATATAAAAATTATACAAAGAAAAACCAAAAAAGTCAATATAATTGCTCAAAATAAGAAATTTTGCTGGACTTTATTTTTATGCTATGTTATAATGAATTTTAGATAATTAGGTTTTACATAATAGGAGGATTTATATGAAAAAATTCAGACTTTTATCTTTAGTAATTTCCGTCGCAATGCTATTTGGCAGTGCAGTAAGCGCAGCTACATTTTCTGATATGCCAAGTGATGCTGCAGGTTCACAGGTTATTGAAAATGCAGTTAAAAATGGTATCTTATCAGGATACATAGATGGAACCGTTCGTCCTGATGCACCTATAACCCGTTCTGAAATGGCTTCAATTATTACAAGAGCTTGCGGTGCCGTTAACGAAGGTGACATTTCAAAATTTATTGATGTAAACGCAAATGCCTGGTACTATCCTTCCCTTTCAAAAGCATATTATATGGGAGCTTTTTCCGGTTCATACAATATGATGTTCCCTGATAATAACATCACTTTCCAGGAATGTTTTACAGTTCTTTCACAGGTTTTTGACCTTATCCCAAGCTATATCTTGGAACGCAATTATACAGGCGAAACTCTTCCTCAAAACTCAGTTATTGTCGGAAACAGACTGTATGATTTAAGTGTAATTGCACAATACAGTGATGTTTCAGAAGTAGCAGACTGGGCAAAAGTTTATGTAGCAGGTGTTGTAGAACATGGTGGTTGGAGCGGTATTGATAATAAGCTTACACCGCTTGCCCATATTACAAGACTACAGTTTGCAACCGTTATGGATAATCTTATTAAAAATTACATAGATGTTCCCGGAACTTACGATTCACTTCCTGCAGGAAACACACTTGTAAGATGCAATGGAGTTGTTCTTAATAACATTACTACTGAAGATGATATTTTCATTGCAGATTGCGTTTCAGGCAGCGGTATTAAAATAGAAAATGCTAATCTAAAAGGAAGACTTATCGTTCGTGGCTGTGCAACTCCTACAGTAGATAAGTATGGTTTATTAACATTTGGAGATTACGGAATCAGTCTTTCAAACGGCTACTTTGAACAAGTACGAATTATTCGTCCTTGCATCAATATTGATTTAAGAGGTTCAACATACAACTTAAT
>JAZNWI010000224.1:0-4051 GCA_045593305.1 Clostridia bacterium
TGGAACGGCTGATCGCAGCTCTGGAACAAGCAGAAAAAGGAGAGATCACAATGAGCGCATTTGACAACAGCGAATATGAGACCGCCCGTCAGCAGTACGAGGACGAGGCAAAGCAACGTTGGGGTGGCACCGATGCCTACAAAGAGAGTCAGGCAAAAACTGCAGGCTACTCTAAAGACAAATGGAATGACGTTCTCGCCGGAATGAACGGTGTCTTCGCCGAATTTGCGGAGTGCATGAACTGTGACGAGAGCACCGACAGCGATGCAGCACAGCCGCTCGTGCAGAAACTGCAGGACTACATCACGGCGAATTTTTATCATTGCACCGATGACATCCTCGCAGGGCTTGGACAGATGTATGTCTGCGACGAGCGATTCAAGAATGACATCGATAAAAACGGTGAAGGCACTGCGGAATTCGTTTCCGAAGCCATCAAAATTTATTGCAGTAAGTAATGACTAGTGCCATCGGAAATTCCGGTGGCGTTTACATTTTGTATAGTGAGAACTACCGCTAAACGGGCGGTTCAGTTGTTCGCATCCAAATGCTTTTATTCAACAAACCAAGTGGAATACTTGAAAATGCATAAGATATATGTTAAAATATAGAAAAAATTGTAATTGAAAGTATTAATAAGGTGATTTATATGAAAACAATTACCGAACTAATGGAACAGTATTATGTGGAATTTGTCGGACTGCCCGGAAACCGACCGATAGTTCGAAATAATCAACAAAATGATGCTTTTGAGTTGGTTGTGTTGAAAATTTTATACGGTAAAGATTTGCCGGAATTCACAAAAAACAACGTGAATGATTTTTGTAAATACATTATTGCACCACCAGATAATGGTATTGACATTTTCTATCAACATGAAAATGGTGATGACTATTATTTTGATATTATCCAAGTAAAAAAGGCTTCTCTGAATGAGAGTGATTTGAGAAATGCAATTTTGGGAATGCAAAGAACTATCGATGATTTTTGTAAAAACCCTAAATCAGTTAATAGTGAGAGTTGTAGAGAAATATTAAGTAACTCTAATTTGGATAAAAGTAATAAGAATAAATGTAATTTTTATGTAGTTCACACTGGTGATGTGGATGATTTTTCGGGCTCAAATGATAACGAACATATTATTACATTAAAGTCCTTAGAAGTTTTGCACAATAATTCTAGTGAAAATGTTGAGCGCGATACTCTTGAAATTCGAACAAGTATGTTCTATGGTGATATGCAAACGAGCCATGGTGCTATTGTGTGTAGTTTTAATGGATACGATCTTGCAAAATTAAACAATACTTATTTTAATACAGAAGTGGGACGGCATCTCCTTTTTGGTAGCAATTTGAGAGAATCGCTTATTACGAAAAAAAGCAAGCCGTATCTTTCAATGAGCAAAACAATTAGCAAATGTCCTGAAAATTTTTGGTATTATAATAACGGCATTACAATTATTGCAAAAGATATAGATTTTAATTCCGATGATGATTCACAAATTACATTGAAAAACTTTTCTATCGTAAATGGTGCGCAGACAACAAGTACGTTGGGACTGTATTTGAGAGAAGCAAAAAAGAATCAAGATAGTGATTGTATTGATCAATTGAAACGTGTTTATGTATTAACGAGAATTTTGAAGATTTCCGATGATAGAATGAGACAAGACATTGCTATCTTCAATAATTCTCAAACTCCAATTACATCTCGTGATATGGTTGCAAATCGTAGAGAACAAAAGTATTTAAATGAGTGGATGTTAGACGATAATGAATATCCACAAATTTATGTAGAAACTAGACGTGGTTCTCAAATACCTAGTACTTTCAATAAAGGAATTACACATAGAAAAACTACTAATGAGGAATTGGCGCAACTTGCGTATGCCTCCTTTTTGCAGAAACCTTTTACAGCAAAAGATAAAAAGAGCGCTTTGTTTAATAACGACTATTCACAATCCGAGTATGTGATTAATAAAATATATCACGACATTTTTAATTTGAACGAAGAAACTCCGGCGGATAACGGTATTATATTTAGCAAACCGAAAATCGAAATTGATGAAGCGTTATTTGTACAGCAACTCTATAAAGAAGCTAAAAAAGCTATGAAAGCTACCCTGACAGACAGAATAGCAAAAGCGCAAGAACAAAAAGATGTGGCGACTAACCCCGATACTATTAAAGCTTGCGAGCAGAGAATAGCACAGTATTCATTGCATCTTGATACAGTTGGTATCTGTATGTTTTATTTCATTGCACTATATTATGAATTCAAGGCTTCTTTCGATGATGCAAGTGATAAACGAGTTTTCAATTTTGAAAAATACTATTCCGATAAACATTTCAAAAAGAGAATAGTTGAATCAACTGCCAACTTATTCCTTTCTTTAACTGTAAAAGTTCTTGTAAAGACAGCATCTGAAGCCAACAAAGCTGCAAATGTTAACAATTGGGTTAGAAGTTCCGCGTGCGAACCAAAATTTTTTGATTCATTAAGAGACGAAATTGCGTCCAACTTAGAGTTGGAAGAAAAGTACAATGACTTTTTAGATGAATTCAAAATTTGATTAAGTGTTGAAGCCATACGAAATGTTTGCTTTTGTATGGCTTCATTTTTTTGATGATATTTAAAAAGTAATGTGTCAAAATCTGCTTCACAGTAGACAAAGAAAAAGTAATTTTTTCATTCTGACTGGACAAATGAAAAACTTTGTGTTAAGATAGAGCACCCACAAGGTCGTGGGATAAAAATCCAAAGACAAAAGGGGCAATTCAAAGACTTATACATACATGCACTATACGAACTGATCGGGATGCAGACTGCACCCCTCGTTTCGTTGTGCGTGGATGTGTAGGTCTTTTTTGTTTTCCTGCGCATAGAGGTGCCCGATTTTTCCTTTGTATAAGTAGAGGAATAAATATTTTTTGTTCTGTCCGCGCATAGAGCCGTTTGTTTTTCGGCTTAAAAAGTGAAGAAACTTTTTGAAATTCGGTTGTAGGTTGCCTTGTGAATTCCCATGTATAAGTGAAGGGATAAATTAATTTTTTGTAAACAATCAAAATTTCGGGTGTTCAACTATATAATTTTTTCCTTTGGACTAGTGAGGGGATAATTTTTTGGTTGTACATACAGTTGGTTTTCGGCTTGAAAAGTGTGAGAGGAAAAACAAACTTTTTGTAAACAATTAAATTTTTCGGTGTTCAACTGTTCGCTGAAGTCCCATGAAAAGTGAGGGGATCTTTTTTCAAACGCCAGCAATACATAGGCGAGAGCCTAAAAAATCTTTCAGGAGGTAAACGAAATGAAAAAATCAATCTACCAAAGCTACGATGACCTTCCGCTGTTTCTCAATGCGGAACTCATCGCTAAGGTGCTGGGCGTGGCACCGTCGTCGGCCTATTAGCTGATGCATGAGAAAGGATTCCCGGTCATCCGAGTCGGCAATCGCTTGATCGTACCAAAAGAAAAATTCAGAGAGTGGGTGGAGAGCCACTTCTCAAAGTGAAGGAGGAATGAAAAAAGATTGCGGTGATGCCGTATGAAGTACAACCGATATCCAAAGCGCGACGCAGTGAAACATTACTTTCCTCTGCCGAATGAAATCTTTTGTTTGGATCTCTCGGCAGGCGAGATCGCAGTGTACGCTTATCTGATGTACTGCGAGGATAGGAAAACGTTTCAGTGTCACCCGAGTTACAAGACGATCGGCTCGGCGGTGGGACTGAGCAAGAACACGGTGAAAAAGCATATCGACGGACTGATCGCAAAGCAGCTCATCACCACCGAGCCGACCAGCGTTATCACGAAGAAAGGACAAAAGCATAACGGCACCTTGCTCTATACCATTCGTCCGATTCAAGAAGCGGTGGAGTACCGCTTTCAAAGGCAACTGACGCACTTTGAAGCAGAGATGTACCGCCAAAAGGCGTTGGCACGGATAGAGAAACTTTACGGCGACCAAGGGTCGAAAAGTAAGCAGGAGAAAGCATAGGTGGCGTGACCGCCACCTATGCACCTCACATCGGACGGCAACGCCGACCGAAAA
>JAZNWI010000225.1:0-10998 GCA_045593305.1 Clostridia bacterium
GGCAATTTCTCACAAATCAAAAATATATGAACAATAACAATTTGTTGGTCAAGTGCTTAATTGAAATGTGAAGAGGTTATTGAAGTTTTACATACAATGTTTGTATCTTTCCTGTAACCTAATTATAAAATAAAAACAACAAATTTAGCGAGGGAAGCTCTTGCAATAAAAGAAAGGACAATCTTAATGAAAAAAAGATTTTTGGGTTTTGCATTGGTAATTTGTATATTGGTAAGCATGTTTGTGGCATTGCCAATTACAGCAAATGCAGAAACAGAAGGAATATTTACATATGCCATTGAAAACGGCGAAGTGACAATTACAGTATGTGATCAAGATGCAAGTGGTGACATTGAAATTCCGTCAGCGATTGTGGGATATCCTGTAACAGCTATAGGGAATATAGCATTTTATGGCTGTGAAGGCATAGAAAACATAACTATACCTGCTAGCGTAAAAAGCATAGGCGAAGGAGCATTTTCGTTTTGCGCAAATCTAACCAGCGTAACTATACCTGATGATGTAACAAATATATATACATGTACATTTTCCGACTGTTATAGCCTGGAGAGTATAACAATCCCTGTAAGTGTAACAAATATAGACGATTGGGCGTTTTCATTGTGCAACAGTTTAACGGATGTATATTATGCAGGAACTGAAGAAGAGTGGAATGAAATTTATATCAGTGATGATGAAAATGGACCACTTTTGAATGCAACCATTCACTTTATGGGAGAAACTGAGCCTGAGCCAGAACCAGGACCGGATATAACCAGCTACTTGAGTTATACCATTGAAAATGGCGAAGTTACCATCACAGATTGTGATGAAGATATAAGCGGAGACATTGAAATCCCTGCAACAATAGAGGGATATCCGGTAACAGCTATTGGAGATTGGGCATTTTTCTGGTGTTTGAGTATAACAAACATCACAATACCTGCTAGCGTTATAAGCATAGGTGAGAGTGCGTTTGTAGCCTGTCGTAGTATAACAAATATAAATGTGGATGAAAACAATTTGTACTATAGTTCAGATAATGGAGTTTTGTTTAGCAAGGATAAAACAACACTAGTTCAGTATGCTATAGGAAAAAATGACACTTCATATGATATTCCTGATGGGGTAACAAGCGTTGCCATAGGTGCCTTTGAATATTGCTACAGTTTAACAAGCATAACTATCCCTGAAAGCGTAACAAGTATAGGAGATGAGGCATTTTCTTACTGTGATAGTTTAACAGGCATAGATATTCCGGATAGTGTAACAAGCATAGGCGGTCGTGCATTTTTCATGTGTTATAGCCTAACCGATATAAATGTAGATGAAAATAATTTGTACTATAGTTCAGATAATGGGGTTTTGTTTAACAAGGATAAAACTATACTGATCGAGTATGCTACAGGGAAAAATGACACTTCATATGATATCCCTGATGGTGTAACAAGTATAGGCAATGGTGCATTTAGTTATTGTGAAAGAATAGAAAACATTACCATCCCAGAAGGTGTAACCAGTATAGGTAGTAATGCATTTACATATTGTTCTAACCTGTTAATCGTGGTTATCCCTGCTAGTGTAACAAACATAGGACATTATGCGTTCTCCCATTGTGACAACTTGACCGATATATATTGTGCAGGAACTGAAGAAGAGTGGAATGCTATTGAAATTGGTGCAGATGATGGAAGTTTGGAGAATGCCACAATTCATTTTAATGTAGAAACTGAGCCTGAGCCAGAACCTGAACCGGATATAACCAGCTACTTGAGTTATACCATTAAAAATGGCGAAGTGACCATCACAGGCTGTGATACTTCGATAAGCGGTGATATTGAAATCCCTTCAACAATTGAGGGTTATCCTGTAACAAGTATAGGAAATGGCGCATTTTCTGGTTGTGAATCGATTATAAGTATAACTATACCTGATGGTGTGACAAGTATAGGCACAGGCGCATTTGAAAATTGCTGCAACTTGATATACATAACCATTCCTGCCGGCGTAAAAAGTATAGGGGAGGGTGCGTTTTCCGGTTGTTACTACTTGGTAGACATAACCATCCCTGCCAGTGTAACCAGCATAGGCGAGGGTGTATTTTTCGAATGTGGTCGCTTAACCGATATAAATGTAGATGAAAACAATTTATACTATAGTTCGGATGATGGAGTTTTGTTTAACAAGGACAAAACCACACTAATTCAGTATGCTATAGGAAAAAGTGACACCACTTATGATATACCTGACAGTGTCACAAGTATAGGCATAAGTGCATTTGAAAATTGCTACAGCTTGACAAACATAAACATCCATGCAGGAGTAACAAGTATAGGGGATTATGCATTTTTCAAGTGCTATAATTTAACCGATATAAATGTAGATGAAAACAATTTGTACTATAGTTCAGATGATGGAGTTTTGTTTAACAAGGACAAAACCACACTAATTCAGTATGCTATAGGAAAAAGTGACACCACTTATGATATACCTGATGGTGTAACAAGTATAGGGGAGAGCGCATTTTATGGATGTGATAACATAGAAAGAATAATCATCCCTAAAGGCGTGGTAAGTATAGGTTATTGGGCATTCATGGAATGTTACAACTTAACGAGTATAGATATCCCTGATAGTGTAACCAGCATAGATATAGGTGCATTTTGCGATTGCTACAGCTTGATGGATGTATATTATGGTGGAACAGAAGAAGATTGGAATGCTATTGAAATTAGTTCAGATGATGGATTCCTGACCGATGCAACTATTCACTTTGCAGACGAACCTCAACCGGATAGCATTTTCACATATGATATTATAGACGGCGAAGTGACTATCACAGGCTGTGATACTTCGATAAGCGGTGAAATCGAAATCCCCGCAACTATTGAGGGTTATCCTGTAACAGCCATAGGAGAAAATGCATTTGAGTATTGTACAGAAATTACAAAAATAACAATGCCGGATAGTGTAACATCTATTGGTATGCTTGCATTTATTGGGTGCGAAAATCTGACAAGTATAGTTCTTTCAGACAATCTGACAGAAATTGGTTTTGGACCATTTACATACTGCAGCAGTATGACAGAAATAATGGTAAAAGAAAGCAGCCCATATCTTTGTGTTGAGGATGGGATTTTGTTTAACAAGGACAAAACAACTATTTTGGCTTATCCACAGGCCAAAGAAGGAGAATCTTATGATATCCCTGACAGTGTAACAAGTATAGGGGCAGCAGCGTTTAGGGATTGTACAAATCTAACAAGCATAACAATTCCGGAAGGTGTAGAAAAAATTGAAAGAGTAGCATTTTCTGGTTGCCAAAATGTAACAAGTTTGATTATACCAGAAAGTGTAACAAGTATTGGAGATGCTTTATTTGTTGATTGCTACAACTTAAGAAATGTAAATATCCCTGATGGAATAACAAGCATTGGGAATAGCACCTTTAGAAATTGTTACAACTTAGCAAGCATAGATATTCCTGATAGTGTAACGAGTATAGATATAGGTGCATTTGAATGTTGTTACAGTTTAACAAGCATAAATATCCCTGATAGCGTAACAGATATTGGGTATATTGCATTTGGTAGTTGTGTGAATTTGAAAAACATAGATATTCCTGACAGTGTAACAAATATTGGAACTTTAGCATTTAACGAATGTGTAAGCCTTGAAAGCATAACAATTCCAGATGGTGTAACAGCTATTAAAGATGCTACATTCCAGCTTTGTGAAAGTTTAACAAGCGTAAATATTCCTGCTAGCGTAACAAGTGTTGGAGGATGGGCATTTGCCGGATGCACAAGCCTTACAAACATAACAATCCCTGGCAGTGTAGAAAACATAAGCAAGTATGCATTTTACAGATGTTCAGACTTAACAAATGTAACCATGCTTGATGGTATAGCAAGCATTGGGGAAAGAACATTTGAAAGTTGCACAAACCTTACAAGCATAACAATCCCTGGCAGTGTAGAAAGCATAGGTGATTATGCATTTTACGATTGTTCAGGCTTAACAAGTGCAACTATGCTTGATGGAATAAAGAGCATTGGAAATTTGGCATTTGATAGTTGCACGAGTCTGGCAAGCATAACAATCCCTGGCAGTGTAGAAAACATGGGTAATTGTGCATTTTACGGATGTTCAGGCCTAACAAGTGTAACCATACTTGACGGTATAACAAGTATTGACGAAAGCATATTTGATGGTTGTACAAGCCTTGAAAGTATAACTATTCCTGCTAGCGTAACATCTATTGGTTGGGCGGCGTTTTACGGTTGCGACAATTTGACAGATGTATATTATGACGGAACGGAAGAAGAGTGGGGAAATATCTCAACCGAAGATTATAACGAATGTCTTCTAAATGCCACAATTCATTTCACCGAATCTGAACCAAGCTATATACTTGGTGACCCGGATGGAGATGGTGAAATTGGAGTAAAAGATGTCATTGCAATAAGACAATTCCTTGCCGATGGCTATGGAATAGAGATAATAGAAAAAGCCACAGATGTGAACAAAGACGACAATATTGATATTAAAGATGTTATTATGTTAAGGCAATACATCGCAGGCGGATATGGCGTTGAATTATAAAAAAGACATACAAAAAGCCCTCCATTGAGGTGGAAAAGGAATTTAAGCACAACCGCGACACCTCATCAGTCACTTTGTGACAGCTTCTCCTCAAGGAGAAGCCTTTAGCCTAATTAAACACATAAAAACGGACAGGCATTTGCCTGTCCGCATTTTTATGGAAGATAACAAGATTCCCAAACGGCGTTCACACCATTGGGTCGGGTTATTATCTTCTTCTTGAATATGATGAAGAAGTAGGTCTTGTTGTTGTGCCTGTTCGTGTTGCGCCTTGTCTTTGTGAAAGCATTTTTGAATGTCTCAAACGGCGTTTTCTGTTACGGGCGATTCTAAGTCTTGCCCAGATATAAAGTGCTACTAAAAGAATTATAATTACAATCGGGTGGAAAATGAAGCCCAAGACAGAGTTTATAAGGTGAAGAATAAAGTCACGCTTAACTTCGTTTGCGGCAACAAGATTCACTGTGGTAAGCTCGCGGTCATTATATGAATAAGTAACGGTACCGAACACCTGACCTTGTTCAATAGGTGCCTTTGCTTCCTCGGTAACTTCTACCTCATTTTTAATGATATCCTTATCTGCAGTCTTTTTAAGTGTGGTATAAACATCTTCTTCTACAGTAAGTGCGAGGCGTGTTGAGTTCTTTGCCTCAATAACCTTTGAATCATGGATTACATCGCCTTTTTTTGCGAGTATAACGCTCTGGTATGTGTCAAAAACATAATCAAAAATCGCGGCGGTATCACGGAAAGAATATGCCTTTTCATTGGCGTCCTGATTTGGAGCGCCCATTATAACTGAAAGAACGGAAAATCCATTTTTAACAGCAGTTGCAGCAAGGCAATATCCTGCCTCAGTTGAGTTTCCTGATTTAAGACCTGTTGCATTAGCGTAGTAGTGATACGGATATTTGTATCTGGAAACCAAATGGTTTGTGCTAAGGATTGTTTTTTCAGAAGTACGGATTCCTGTTGGTGGGAAAGTGTATTTCTGTGTTTTTGCAATGCTTGCAATTGTAGGGTTTTCCAGCGCATACTTTGCCAGGTATGCCATATCTGATGCAGTTGTGTAATGGTTTTCGTTATGAAATCCTGATGGGTTAACAAAGTTTGTATCGTTAAGCCCAAGGTCTTTTGCTTTTTGGTTCATCTTATTTACAAATTCGCTGACACTTCCTGAGGTAGCGATTGCCAGAGCATTTGATGCATCGTTGTTGGAGTTTAGGATAACCGCGTGAACAAGCTGTTCAATGGTATAGGTTTCACCTTCCTGAAGCCCAAGCTGAGGTTGGTCATAAGTAATACCGGAAAGCACATCCTTTGTAACCTGGAAAGTATCATTAGGGTCCTTTGCCTCAAGTGCTAAACATGCAGTCATAAGGTTTGTAAGTCCTGCAGGGTACACCTTCTTATCGGCATCCATAGCATAAATGACATCTCCGGATTTTATGTCTAAAACCATAGCTGAATCTGCGTTTGGAACAGGGAATTCATTTTTATTTTCTGATTTTTCCTCAGTAGAAGCACTTTGTGATGTTGAGGTCCCCGTGGAGCTTCCAGTTGCGAATACCACAGAGTTTACCGACAGGATAAGTGCTAAAAGGATAGTAGCCAAACAATTTTTTTTCATGATTGGTAGCCTTTCTGCCCATGGTTTTTTGTAAAATGTCAATGGGCGATGACACTTTAAATATCTTTATAATTTAATTATACATAAATAAAATTAAATTTGCAAGAATTATAAGAAATTTTGTAAAAAAGTATAGAAAAATAAATTATTTATGATATACTTATATTATGTTGGAATGTTTTGGAGGAAAGCGCGTGAAAAAACTGCAGAAAAGGTATTACATTTTAGTATTTGTTTTTGCTTTGGCGGCGGGGGTATTTTTAAAAGGCATAGAGGAAGAAAAATTTACTATTATACATAACTCGACTGCTTATGCTCCCGAAACAGATATGGTATATGCAGAAGAATTTTTAGACGAAACGAAAAAGATTAACATAAACGAAGCAGATGTATATGAACTTGACAGACTTTACGGAATAGGCGAAGGTTTTGCAAAAAGAATAATTGATTATCGCACAAAATATGGAAAGTTTGAAGCAATTCAGGATATAATGAAAGTAAGCGGAATCGGCGAAAAGACATATAACGAAATAAAAGACGATATTTGTGTTGAATAGTAAGTATAAATTGGAAGGGGATTTCATAAATGAAAATTTTGGTTGTTGATGACGAAAAGGTAATTGTAAAGGGGATAAAATATAATCTTGAGCAGGAAGGCTATCAGGTAGTTTGTGCCTACGACGGTGAAGAAGCTGTGAATCTTGCAAAGGACAGCAGTATTGACCTTATACTTTTAGATGTAATGCTTCCAAAAATGGATGGTCTTACAGCTTGCAGAACAATCAGAAACTTTTCAAATGTACCTATAATTATGCTAACTGCAAGAAGCGAGGATATTGATAAGATTCTGGGTCTTGAATATGGTGCCGATGACTATATAACAAAGCCATTTAACATAAGAGAGGTTGCATCACGCATCAAGGCAATTTTAAGACGCGTGAACCCTGCTCCAAAAGGCAATTCCGATGTTTTGGTATCAGGTGATATTACTCTTGACTACAACTTCAGACGCATAAAGGTAAAGGACAAGGTTATAGAGCTTACCGGAAAAGAATTTGACCTTATGGACCTGTTCGTAAAGAATGCCGGAAGAGTTTATACAAGAGAGAACCTTTTGGACATTGCCTGGGGCGTTGATTACCCTGGTGATGAGAGAACTGTTGATGTTCATATAAGACGACTTCGTGAAAAAATCGAAGAAAATCCGGCAGAGCCGCTTTATATTATGACAAAATGGGGTGTTGGTTATTACTATAAGAAAGATTAAGGAATTCTTTATGTCAATACGCGTCAGCATGATGGCAACCTATGTGGCTGCCATTTTGATCTCTTTGATACTCCTTAGTGTTTATATCCTGGGAGCTTTAGCTGACAGTCTTTATAATACAGAAAGAGTTAACCTTTATACCAAGGCTAACATTATTTCTGACCTTATCAAAACTCCTGACGGGATTACCCCCGAGGCAACTAATAGCATAAAGCAGATATTATCAGGAAGTAATATGCGAAGCATGGTAGTAAGACCTGACTTTAAGGTATGCCTTGATACAAATACTGATTCTGATGTTTTGGGTAAGGTTATAATCCGTGAGGCAGTAATAAAATGTATGACAGATGGTGAACAAGCCCATGCCATAAATAAAAGTAATTCGGATATGACAACAATGTCGGTTGCCGTTCCGCTGATTGACGAAGGTAAAACAGTAGGAGCGGTATATCTTGTGCAGTCCCTGTACAATATTGATATGACAATTGCAAGTATCCGTAACGACCTTGTTGTTTTTGGAATTATCATAAGTATTTTGGTGGCTATGCTGAGCTTGGCACTGTCTTTAATGACAACAGCACCGATTGATAACTTTATTTCCGTTTCAAAGGAATTTTCTAAAGGTAACTTTAATGTTAAAGCAAAGGAAAAAGGACCTTTAGAGCTTGTTGAAATGGCAAAGGCACTTAATTATATGTCCACAGAGCTTGACGAATATGAACAAAACCGTAAAAAGTTCGTGTCCGATGTATCTCATGAGCTTAAAACCCCGCTTGCTACGATAAAGCTTATCTGCGACAGTATTGTAACAACGGATAACCCTAACTTTGAAATGATACAGGACTTTTTGGGTGATTTAAGCGAGGAGGTTGACCGCTTAACCCGTATTGTAGAGCGTCTTCTGACTCTTAATAAAATGGATTCAAATCAAAACAGCTTATCAGCAACACCTGTTGACTTTGTTGTTATGTTAAATGCCATTATAAGAAAGCTGACACCAAATGCTGAGGCGAAGAACATTGCTCTTTACTCCGATTATTCTGTGGAAGCCTTAGCACCAATGCTTCTTGATTATGACAAAATCTGGGAAGCAATTTACAATATAGTTGATAACGCTATAAAATATACACCGGAAGGCGGACATGTTAAATTAGGTCTTGAGCTTCTGGGTAAGAATGTAATAGTCAAAGTAGAGGATAACGGACCTGGTATTCCGAACGAAAATAAAGACAGAATTTTTGAACGCTTTTATCGTCTTGACGATTCCCGTGCGAGAGATACAGGCGGAACAGGTCTTGGTCTTGCCATTGCAAAAGAGGCGGTGGTTCTTCACGGCGGTGAAATAAAAGTTGAAGATGCACCTGATGGCGGAAGTATGTTTATAATAAGTGTTCCCTACAACATAGAAGAGGGAGGTGCCGGAATATGACCAATAAAAAGCATATTATTATAGCAGTTGTACTTGTCCTTTTGGGTGTAGCCATCTTTGCTTTAGCAGGAGGCAGTGATAACGGAACGGAAAAAGAAGTAAGTATTTATTTCTTTGGTGCCGATGGATATACTATGGTTCCTGTAGAAACAGAAATTTCTGTCATGAGCGATACAGAGCTTTACGAAAAAATCGCAAAGGCACTTATAGACGGACCGACAGATAAAAAATATCTGCCGATAATGGATAAGAATGTTAAACTAAACTATGTGAATTTTGCTGACGGTAACCTTACGGTAGACTTTTCAGGGGAATATCCTGAAGACAATCTTATGTGTACCTATGCCGTTATAAAAACATTCTCAAGACTTACCAGCGTGAAAAATATTCTTGTGACAGAAAACGGTAGCGGTATAAAGGGAAGTGACGGAGCAGAGCTTGGCTTTGTAGCAGGTGATTATATAAACACTGAGTCCGATGAAGATACGGCAACCGGCGTACGCTTATATTTTACTAACGCTGACAAGAGTGAACTTGTTATGGAATATCGTAAAATCAATATCGTAGATACACAGCCTGTGGAGCAATATGTTGTAAGTGAGCTTATAAAAGGCCCGAAAATAAAGGGTAATGAAAGACTTTTGGCGTCTGACACCAAAGTTTTGTCGGTAGAAACAACTGACAGGATTTGCTATGTGAACTTTAAAGAGGGCTTTTTGGAAAAAAACACAACATCAGACGGAAGCAAGCTGGTGGTGGACTCAATTGTAAAGTCACTTACAGGGCTTAATAATGTGGACAGCGTACAGTTTCTGATAGACGGTAAAAAGACCGAAAAAATAGGTGATACCGATATAAGTGGTTTGTTTGTAAAGGAAACACCGAAACCGGAAATCATCACAGAATAAAAAGAGGCTATTGAAGCCTCTTTTTTTATTCTTCAGTCATATTAAGTATAAGTCTTGCCATATCCTGCTTTGAAAGCTCATATCTTTCATCAAAGTTAAAATTGATAGGAATGCTGAGCTTATCAAGAATATCGTTGGCAGAAGCCACAGTAATTGGAATATCAGGAGAGAAAAGATTATCCTCCGAATATAAAATACCAAGAGCTTTGAATGTTCCAACGGCATCATAGTATGCTTCTTCCTTTGATACATCGGCAAAGTTTTCTGAAAATTCTTCCTTAAGGGAAAGTAGTGTAGCTAAAAGAAGAACAAATTCTGATCTTGAAACCTTTGTAAAGCTGTTATACATATTTATAGACGAGTATGTGCTAGCCCATTTTACTATGTTCTGTGAAGCAAAATCGTCAACCACAAGCCCTGATGAAATCTGTGACTCAGGAACTGTGTTATAAATTGAAAAATTATAATACTGTTTTGACTGTGGACGGGAATATGGTCTTGCGGGTTCGGTAAAATCAGTTTCAGCATGGCTATAAACATCTATGGTTTCGTCATTATAAATGATGATCTGTGACTTCCCGTCGCCCAGAATATCACCGCAAAAAATATTACCGAATGTCGGCAGGGTATATACACCACGCATATATCCGTCATAAATAGTGGTTACAACATCCTCCTGTTTATGACCGGCTATGTAAAGCTTGCCGGTATCGTCAAAATTCAGAACAGGTGTAGGGAGATGGACAGTTTCATTTTTTTGGTATAAGAAGTTCCCTTTGTTATCAAATAGTGACATACTGTCTAAAACGAGAATATCTAAAGCATCTATGTTATCACGGAATTTTCCTACAACAAGATTGTTTGCACTCTCCGGTATTTCCCATAAAAACTCGCCGTCTTTTGAATATGCACAGATTACAGGGCCATAGAAAATAACTACCGGCTCATCCGGCTTGTAAAGACATTCCACCAAAGCGGATTTTGCATGGCAAGGATACTCTATTTTCCACAAAAGCTCGCCTTTGTCAGAAAAAACATTATAGCCTGCAATAATTTCATCCTTGCCGTCACCGTTCAAATCGTATGCAATCGGGCTAAGGCCGATATTTCCTTCTGCATCCCAGAGGACATTAAGGTTTGCATCAAGTGCCCAGATGTG
>JAZNWI010000226.1:0-3909 GCA_045593305.1 Clostridia bacterium
TGGGAATGGTGTACCGCGTTGTTATTACTAATATTAAAGGGTTTGGAGACCTTGGAAACGGATACCTGAACTCAGGTTTTCAAATATACACTCTTTTACTTGCTATATCCTCTATCGGTATTCCGAATGCTATTTCAAAAATGACTTCGGAGCGAAATGCCATAGGCGACTACCGCGGTGCATTCAGGATTTTTAAATCTGCAATGCTTCTTTTTGGTATTGTGGGTGCAGTTGCATCTTTACTTTTGTATTTTGGTGCGGACTTTATCGCATTTTCTGTTATAAGACTGCCTGGAACACAGTATGTTTTAAAATGCCTTGCACCGTCTATACTTTTTGTATGCTTATCCTCAGTTATAAGGGGATATTTCACCGGTATGGAAAATATGAAGGCAACAAGCAACTCCCAGGTTTTGGAGCAGTTCTTCAAATGCCTGTTTACTGTTGTTATCGTATATTTGATGGCATCCGTCCCGTTTATAATGACAACACTTTTAAATGTTCCTGAAAACGATGCTGACCTGCGGGCTGCATACATGGCATCAGGAGCACAGGTTGCCACAACCCTTTCAACTGTTTTCAGCTTTTTGTATTTGGCGATTTTCTATTCAAGAAGACGAAAAGCAGTCCTGGAAAAAATTAACTCATCAACTGCTGAAACAGAAGTAAAGCCTCTTTCACAGATGTTCAAAAGCATCCTGATGATTTCTATTCCTATTTCATTAGGCTCTGTTATTTCTGCAGTAAACAGAATTATTGATACCGCAACAATAACCCGTGGTATTGAGGCAGCTTTTGCCACATATATTCCGGCTTACGGTAATATGCCCGCAATTGTAAATCCGAGCTTAGAACAGCTTCATGCCGAAGCTGCCCGCCTGTCAGGTCAGCTTGGAAAGAGTGATACACTAATCAACTTGCCACTTTCAATCAACATTGCATTTTCTACTGTTTTAGTTCCTGTTATTGCAGGTGCTTTGAAAATAGGTGACAAAAAAACTGCCGCAAGTAAGGTATCCTACTCATTCCTTATCTCAATGCTGATTGCACTTCCTTGTGCCATCGGTTATATTGCCCTTGCAAAGCCTATTTATGGGCTTTTATACCCTAATGCAAGACTTGGCTATGACCTTATGCAGATAAGCTCGATTGCCATGATATTTACCGCATTAAATCAGACCCTATCCGGCTCACTTCAAGGTGTCGGAAAGGTATTCACACCGGCAAAAGGCCTGATGCTTGGATGTATTGCAAAATTCATTTTGAATGTAATTTTAATTAGACGCCCTGAAATAAACATTTATGGCGCACCAATAAGTTCTATTGTTTGTCAGGTTATATCTTTTGTTTACAGTTTTTCTGTACTGAGAAAATCTATTGACCTTAAGTTAAATCCTGTAAAGTATGTTATAAAGCCAGTTGTTTCTGTTCTCTGTATGGGAATAACCGCTTTTGGTGTTCATAGCCTTTCTATGATGATTACCAACAGCAATCTAATTTCACTTGTGCTTGCAATAGGACTTGCTGCAATAGTTTATTTCGTACTGATATTTGCACAAAAGACACTCACTGAAGATGAAGTAAAAGAACTTCCGTCCGGAGTTCGTATCCTTGTAATCTTAAAAAAACTTGGCTTCTATAAGTAATATTGACTTTTGTAACAATGTTTGATATAGTGTAGTTGTAAAATCCCACAGGCGTGGATAATATAAATATTTTTACTTATGAAAGGATGATGGTTTTGGATTCTCTTCCCCCTCGATGTTTATGGATTTGTGTTTTGATAATTTTGACAGGAATACTTCGCGGTCTTGAAGCTTCTGTTCAAAATGCAAATGAAGCAAAGCTTGGAAGGCTCGCTTCCGAAGGCAATAAAAACGCAAAGCGCGCTGTATTTCTTTTGGATAATTCAAGCAAGCTATGCAATTCGCTCAAAATTCTTACTGTTATTTTCGAGCTATCCCTTGCATCAATTACGGTAACTACTTTTCCTGAAGCACTTTTTGCAACTATGGACAGGATTTATGGAATTGTTTTGAGCCTTATTTTAGTAGGTGCTGCTCTTTTGATTTTTGGCATTTACATGCCTAAGCGTATTGCTTATTTAAAGGGTGATAACATTCTGTTAAAATCTTCGGGACTCATTAAGTTCCTATATTACATAGGGCTTCCTGTAGCAACAGTTTTGACATTCATTGCAAATATCTTTCTTCTTGTTTTTGGTATAAAGCCAAATGACGAAGAAGAGGAAGTTACAGAGGAAGAAATTCGTCTTATGGTTGATATAGGCAGCGAAAGCGGTGCTATTGACCAGGACGAAAAGGAAATGATTCATAATATCTTTGAACTTGACGATACTCAGGTTAAGGAAATTATGACCCACCGTACCGATACCGAGCTTTTATGGATGGATGAAAAGGATGAATGGGGCGATATTATCGCAAATACCAATCATACCATCTATCCTGTTTGTGAGGAAAGCATTGACAACATTGTTGGCATTTTAAAGAGTACAGACTATTATAAAACCCGTCTTTCAGATGGTGATATAACCAAAATTTTAAGAGCACCGTTCTTTGTTCCTGAAACAATTAAGGCAGACGATTTGTTCCGCCAGATGCAAAAGGCGAAAAACCACTTTGCAGTTGTTTTGGACGAATACGGCGGTCTTGGCGGTATTATCACTATGTCCGACCTACTAGAAGAAATTGTTGGAACACTATCAGGCGAAGATGATGAGGTTCGCGAAGAAGACATCATACAACTTGATTCAAACACTTGGAAAATTGCAGGTATCTGTGATATTGACTTAGTCAGCGAAACCCTTGGAATTGATCTTCCTGTAGAAGAATACAACACTTTTGCAGGTCTTATCTTATCAGAGCTTGGTGAAATACCTGCTGATGGTACTACTCCTGAGCTTGAGGCTTTTGGCTTACAGATTAAGGTAACTAAAATTGAAGACCACAGAATTGAAAGCACAAAGGTTGCAGTCTTGGAAAAAGTACAAGAAGACGAATAATATAAATATGCATCATATCATATAATTGTTTAGGTGATATGATGCATTTTTTTAATAGGAAAATTAAACCCTTTTTATCAGGCCCACACTTCTTTGTTCTGACCAAAAGAAGGTGCACGGTGTACTGTCTTTTTATGGTTATGATAGGTATTTTAACCGGTACCTTTATTATGATTTCCTCTCTTGCCGGAAATTCCTTTGAAAACGGCACTCTTGCGGTTATAGTTGATGCAGGGCATGGTCTTCCCGATGGCGGTGCCGTTGGAGTTACAGGAAGTGTTGAACAGAAAATAAATCTTGACATCGCCCTTAAACTTCAGGAGGTTTTAAAAGCCAAAGGCGTTAATGTTATTATGACAAGAGAAGACGAAAACGGGCTTTGGGAAAATGAAAAGGACAGTATCCGCAAGAAAAAGGTTGATGATATGCATAAGCGTCTTGAGATAATGAAAAAATCGGATGCCCATCTTTTTATTTCTATACATATGAATTCTTTTCCTAATCATTCAGCCTCCGGTCTTCGTATCTTTTACGCCCCAAACCATGCAGAAATTAAGCCTCTTGCGGAAAATATCCAATCCAGAATACAAGATATCACAAATGCGCACATAAATATTGTTAAATCAGCGGACAAAAGTCTTTTCCTTATGAAAAACCCGCCTATTCCCGCAATTTTAGTGGAGTGTGGCTTTTTGTCAAACGCCAAAGAAGAGCAAAAATTACAGGAGGATGACTATCAGGCAAGGCTTGCCTGGGCAATTGCTGATGCAATAGAAAAGTATTATATTTTGCCTTAAAATCAACCGTTAGTTGATTTTTGACACTTTTTTAACGGAAAATACGACTTTTTTCCCTATTTTCTGTTGACCTTTTAATGTATAGGTAGT
>JAZNWI010000227.1:0-95400 GCA_045593305.1 Clostridia bacterium
AAAAATCGCTCTAACATCAATAAACAATATATATCGGTGTATTGCTGACAGTCAGCTTCCTGCCGATTTGTATTTCATTGCCGTACATATCAAAGGCTTTATAATCGCCTTCGGGTGCGGCGGTTTTAGTTTTTTCACCAAGGCTGTAATAAACTTCTATTTTCTTTCCGTTTTCAGTGTATTCGTCAATTACAAGATTCTTTTCGTTTGAAATGTTCCTGACGAAATCGGCATTGCCGAGAAAACGGATAACCGTTGCGTAAGTGATTACAGCTTCGGTGGGTTGCATATATTCGTTGAAAAACGCAAAATCATTTATATCGTTTTCAGGTGTGACGGTTTTTCTGAATGCAAAGGAAACAAAACCTTTTGCTCCCGTTGAACGGGTGTAAAGTGCCTTGCAGGCGATTGTTGCCGCATCTGTGCCGCCTACACCGCTTTCGCTGTTGAAACCGCCGTTTGAAAGTCCTGCCGATTTCGTAAGAGAGAGCGTCTTGCCCATATAGTCATAGTAATTATCAAGTCCGTCGTGGTTGTGATAACCGTAATTATCAAGCAGATTCTTATTAATCAATTCTGCGGATTTCTGATAAAAAACAAGGTTGCTTTCTTTTTCCGCAACAGCAAGTCCGCCCGAATAAACGTATGCCGACGGGTTTTCTGTTTTGATTATTGTTGCGGTTTTTTCAAGAAGTGAAAAATATTCTTTGGGAGTGCCTGCAAAGAAAAAATAGTTCGGCTCGTTCCATATTTCCCACAGAATGTCGGGGTTAGCGGCGTAATGTACTGCAACCTTGCTTGCAAAATCAGACCAGATATTTTCATCGGGAGGGTAAGTCCAGCCGATTGATTCATCGTAATTCTCTTTGTATTTATCTGCGGCAGACCATTTGCCTGCGTTGAAGCCGAGAAGCCAGTTGTATTTCATACCCCGTTCGTTGACTTTGCTGACAAGTAAATCCTGCACGGAGAAATCAACGTTGCCGTAAGATTCGCTCTGCATTGCGTCCCAACCGACGCTGTCCTCACGGACGAGGTTTATGCCGAGATATTGCGCAACGTCAAGAATTCTGTCAACGGATTCTTCTGCGCTGTAATTCGGAAGCTGAAAGCCTTCGCCCCAAGTATATGCACGGGTTATATACGGCTGAATGCCGTAGTAAAAGCCGTCACTTGCCTGCTTGTTTCGGGGAACAACACCGACGTTGAAACTGTATTCGGTCGCATCGGAAAGTTTGATTGCAACGGTAAAAACACCGTTTTTATCGGACGAAAAAGCAAAGGTGTTGTAGGGCAAAGAGGATTTGAGCGTGACATATCCTCGCTTGTCAAAGTCCGTTTGCTCACTTCTGACGGAGATTTTTGCTTTTGTGCCGTCAAGCGATTCATCAAGGCATTCAATAATAACCCTGATTTCTTCATCAGGCTCAAACAGATTGCTGTTGCCGATGACACCGAAACGCAAGTTATCATTTTCACCGTTTACGTAATATTCGGTTTCTGTTTCTGTTTGCGTGATAATGAGCTGTTTTTCGGGAAACAAACCAACAAAAAACATATCAAACGCAAACACAACGGACAGCAAAAATGAAATGATTTGTGTCATATTTTCTCCTTTTATTTATAGTGCAAAACTAAGATTTGTCATTTTGAATCGATATTGATTTCATACGTATCTTCAATGAGTATATAGTTCACATTATGCTTTTGTGCGAGGGCTAATATTTCTGCATTATCTGCCAACACACTCTCCATTGTGCACCATTCATCATCCAAACGATTTTCAATGACATTTGCATATTTCTTTATGTCAGCAAAGTGATTTCTGATATACTCCTCACTCATTACAAGGCAGTAATATTTGATGTTTTCAAGATATTTCGACTCAAAGTCCTTCTGCCAATCGAATGGAATATAGCAACCTTCGACAATTAAGTTCTGCTTGTTTTCGATAACAGTTTTAACCATTTCACGGACGATGGGCCATAAGTATGCTATTAAGTCTTTATCCTCGCTAATCGGAGTGAGTTCAGTATTTCCGCTACGAATTAAACCCATTTTCAGATGGTCTATTGACAAGTATGGATATTTATATTTTTCGAGCAATTTTTGGGCAAGTGCAGTTTTGCCTGTATGCGATGCTCCTGTAATTAAAATAATCATTATCTCACCTACAAATTCTTATTTATCAAACTCATTATACTCCCCCTTCCCACCTTTTTCAACAAAAAACAAAACCAAAACAGTGGCGATTGCATTCTCGCAATCGCCACTTGAAGCATTTCTCTATTTACCACTATTCGCTTACAATGAACTCAACCAAACAAATCACCGTGTGACCCTGTTCTTGTCAAATATAATATAAGTTCGCTGTCAGCAATCTCATATATCAAAAGCCAGTCAGGTGCAACATGACATTCTCTGCATCCAATAAAATCACCAACAAGAGCATGGTCTCTGTTCTTTTCAGGCAATTGTTCTCCATTTGCCAATTTTTTGATTATATCTGTCAGCAAGGCAATATTATATCCACGCTTTTCCATTCGTTTCAAGTCTTTCTGAAACCTTGTAGTAGGTCTTATCGCATACATCAGCCGAGCAACTCCTTCATCATATCGTCAACATCTGTATACGTCTTTCCGATAGAGGGGTCTTTCTTCATCGCTTTAACTTCTTCAATTGCTTCTAGTGTCTCGCTGTTAGGTACACGCATTGTTATATCAAAAGGTATTCCCTGTTCACGCACAGCTTGTTTTGCTGACAAAGTAAAGAACGTGGTCATATCCATTCCAAGATTAGAAACAAGCTCTTGAAGTTGTGTTTTCAATTCCTCATCTATACGCATAGTTATATTTGTTACTGCCATAACATTCGCCTCCCTACACTTATAATATCACTTTAAATTTTTGTTGTCAATACATTATATGTGCATTGTTATAATGTTATTCATCAAAACAGGAGCGATTGCATTTAAACAATCGCCCCCTCAATCATCTTTCTATTTGCTTATATCCGTTCATAATGAAATCAAGCACAAGATTTATCTTAACACGCATACCAACTTTTTTGATAACGCTCTTTATTAGATTTTCATTTACTTCGGGGATATATCCCTTCAGGCTTTCATCGTATTCCATCAGCTCATTCAAAAGCTTTACAAGTATGTCGCCCTTACGATTTATATTTTTAGGATATCCTCGGGAAATCAATGCCATATTGTTATCAAAATTCGGTGCTAGTCCTAAAACCTCACCGCTTCCCACATCACGAAGTACACCAAAGTTAAAAGTATGCCTGTCAGGGTTTGCACATATAGTGTCCAAAAACAACATCTTCACATAATCACCAATGGCATCCGGGCACAAATCTTTTAACACATTCAATGTTTCAATATAGTCCTCGTTGTCTCCCATAAGGCTGAACATCGGTTCAAAGTTAACACTTGCGTTATCTGTAAAGTCCTTTGTTTTAATAACTCCCTTGCCTCGTTCATATTCAGCCATATTAAAGCCAAGCTCTTTACCTAAGAGGCAAATGAAAAGCTCTGAGAACATTTCTTCGTGATTAGCTTTCTTGTGCATCCACCACTTACCGTCAGTCAGCTTCCAGCACTTTTCAAAGCTACCAATGTTGGTAAGTTCAGGCGTTTTAGATTGTTTGGAGTTTGCAACACGATTAAAACTGTCATAACTACCCGTAAGTGCAAGCGATGCAAAATAGTCGTTATCAAATCGAACGTCATCGTAAGTAAGGTCAGAATCAAGAGGCTTTATCCAGTATGAATCTGTAATCGTCACCGCATTAACGGAAACAACTGTAGAAACATCATCCTTCTCTGTAAGCCTCAACGCCTTTTTAAGAAGTCTCGAATTTGCTCTATGGCAGTCAATAGCTCTTGTTTCAAGCCATTTTTCTACATTTGCTGTCTTTTTAAGATATATCGGCAAAAGCTTTTCGTCTAATACTTCAAGGGTATTATTCTTCCATGCAGCAACTACCACATTACGACTCATAATATAAAAATCCATATTGCACCTCCTAACACCAACCTATAAGGCTATATTATCATAACCTCCGTGCATTTTCAACCATTAAATATTCCAAACAATCTCCACATTACCGTCAGCTTCTATATAAATTTTATCGATCAAAACCGATGCAACGCCCTTCTTCTCGTCAAAGCTTGCCGTCTGCCACTTTTTTGACAAGTTCACAGCACGCTTCACATCCACCTCATTTGCCTGCACCTCTTCAATTTTTTCGAGGATTTCAACCTTCCTCTGCTTAAGTGCAGTCGCTTTCTTCCCAAGGATTGCCAAAAGGTCAGCGTTTACACCATCCTTCATGATTATCTCAGTCAGCTTCTCTTCTTCAAGCTCCACTGCCTTTAACTTATTTCTCAGCTCATTTAAAACAGGAGGTATCGCCTTAGGCTTTTTTGTGCCTTTGATTTCTTCAAGCTTCAACGCAATTTCATCGTACGCCATATCTTCCAGGCTCTTGGCGTAAATGGTTGAATTTGGTCCTTTACATTTATATTTGTGGCTTCTGCCTGTGCAGTTGAAGTATCGCCTTACCTCGCCACTGGTCACAGCACTCTTAATTGTGGTCATAGTGGAACCGCATATCTTGCAAACCACCAGCCCGCCAAGCCAACTTGTCTTGTTTCCTGCAGCACGACCTACCTGCTTGTTCTTAATAATCTTCCTCTGGCACTTTAACCACGTGTCACTGTCAATAAGCCCCTCATGTTGCATCACAACAACCTTTATGTCAGCCCAGTCAACACTGCTGTTATTGTGCTTTGACATTCCGTACAACTGCAGTCCGTGCACACCGTCAAACCCCTCAGGTCCACCAATTATGTTGGCGTTCTTCTTCTGATAATATTCGTAAACATTACTGTCCGCCCTAACATAAATGGGGTTCTTCAATATCGTTGACAGCTTTGCTGTGGTCCAGTCCCCGCCATCCAAAGGCAGGATTCCGTTTTTAATAAGGTTTTTCAGAAGCCTTCTCAAAGTAACGTTCTCTACTGCATATGTATTGTATATGTATCTTATCTGTTCTACCTCGTCTGTCTTTGCCTCAAGCCGCTTCGTTTTAATGCTATTTATAACCGTCGGCACCAGTTCAAACCCATAGGGTCGTCTGCCACCCATATAAAAACCAAGCGTGCTTCTGTGGTCATAAGCCTGGCTTACACGCTCGATAATTGAGTTTCGTTCAAACTCGGCAAACACTGCGAGGATCTTGACTATAAGCTCCCCATATGGACTTGATGTGTCAAATGCCTCTTGTGCCGAAACAAACTCCACAGAATGTTCTTTGAATACATTCAATATATTTACAAAGTCAGCAAGGCTTCTGCTGATTCTGTCCAAACGATAAACAATAACCTTTTTTACTCTGCCTTTGGTAATCTGCCTCATCATTTTTTTGAACCCGTCTCGGTCTGTATTCCCACCGGAAAACCCGTTGTCAACAAAGGTTATAACCTTTTCGCCTCTTTCGTCAGGCTTTATCATTGCCTTGCAATGCTCAATCTGTGTTTCACAGCTTACGCTGTTCTCGCGTTCTATGGACTTTCTGGCATAGATAGCTATCGCCATAATCCTCAACCCCCTTTACAGGGGAGTTTTCACTCCCCTGTTACCATCCCTTCCGAAAAGATTCTATATAAATCCTCGGCAATTTTATCCTCAAGCTCTCGCTTTTCGCTATCTGTAAAAATAGCCTTTTTGTGTGTAACCGTCTTAGTTTCATTCTTCAAATCAGTGTATTGGGTAGTTTTGAATAAATCTGTCATGGAATAACCTCCTAAATCGAGCCGCAAAGCGGTCTCTTATCTATGTTTATGCTGCTATCTTCTATTAAAATAACGTCCGTAAATGCGTTATTGAGTTCATTATTTATAACATTCAGTATATTCTCTTTACTATAGCTAAAATATACCGTATGTAAATTCTCGGGTACGACCTTCTCGCGTTTCTTATACGTTCGGTCGCAGTAATAGCAGTCTTCTATTACGCCCATATCGCCCTTAATCGTTATTCTTATATAAATAACCCTGTGATTGCGATTTTTTATCACAGTCTCCAAAATTTTCTCCGTCTTAATCATAATGAGGAAATTGTGCTTTCGGTTCATATCCGCCTTAATATGCGATATGAACTCCTCATCTGTAAGAGAGGCGTATGCCCCACTTATCTCTGTGCCATAAACTCTGCAGTCAAGCTCGTTTTCAAGAACCGCTTCCAGGTTAGTCCCCGAAAGCTCTCTCGTTACAAGCTTCTTTGGCACACACCTTTTCGCTCTATCAATATAATAGCAATCTGTTATGTACTGTTCTTTAACCTTAATAAACATTAATCTTGAGTGCCTGGTTTTAACCCACGCCCTCATTGATCCATCTGCACATCTGTACAGCACAAGCTTTTTAGGTTTCATCTCACACCTCCTTTCTAAGGGAACTTCGAAGTAAACCTCGAAGTTCCTGCTCAGTTACTCAAATCAGATTCGAATTGGAATATTAGTATCCAACGGCATTACGAGCCGTCTTCGAAGCTTCGTTGTGAATAGTAATATTATTCATAAACTCCTCGGCTAAAGGAAATCCTCTGTTTTTGGATTTAATCATCCAAAACTGTTCATAATCACATGGCACATATCTTTCACAGAGTCCTAAATAATAGTTTAAAATCATTGTCACGCCTTTTATTCCTGCTCGCTTCACTACACGTTTCAACGACAACAGTTGGTCGATTTTTTCATTAGCATTGTATTTGTTTGCGCTATATGCGACTTTTGCACATTTAATTCTAATCGCTTCCTGACTAAAAAAATCAAAATCGTTATTGCTCGATATGTGTTGATACACCTCTATCACGATCTCTTTTCCAAGACCGCTTTTTGCATAAGCCAATTCAAAAGCGTTAGCGAGTTTCAACAACTGTTTATGGCTAAAGATATACCCCTTGTCTTTAAATGTTGCCCTAATCTTTGCCAGTACTTCTTCCTGTTCCATCCATTCAAAATTGTCGTTTAAATTTTTGCAAAAAATATCCACATATATGTCTTCTGCAATACCCTCTTTAAAGAGCGAAACAATCATGTTATAGCACTCATTAAATTGCCTCTTAATCATCAAGTGTTGCAACAGATCAATCATTGTCTGTTTATTATACTTGCTTAACAGGTCTTCTTTAGCAGCCTCAAACATAATCCCTTCCATATTAATACCATATAAGCTGTTTTCATATTCCATACTCATATCCTCCCTCTCTCTGCAACAAATACTTTTTTAATTTATATCCGGTTTTACTTTTATTGTACTTGTCCTTATATTCGCTGACAAGAAACTTTCCCTCTTTTTCTAAAATGCCTTTCGAATACAGTTCTGCCCTTAACTTCTTTTCAGATATAGGAAATGTTATCCCTTGTTCTTTTAAATAAGCTAAAATCTTTTTGTACACTTCTCCACTTCGCACCACATATTCATTTGAAAGTTCAATTACATCAAATGGGCACCCTTCTTTCATCCCCTGGTGATCCACAATATCTAACATATTCATATCCTTAAGTTCAAAAAAGGCGCGAGCAAACAGCGTTACTGGTTCTGTGTCAAACTTATGGTGCTGATTTTTTATATGTGTAATTAACTCTTTCGGATAATCATATTCAAACGCATTCTCACTCAAGAATGCGTTTAGGTATTCCCAAGTGGCACTTAGCCAAGCGTACATATCATAATAACGAGCATGCATATTCAGGCCCTGGCATAATTCGCGTCCTTGCTTTCGTTTCGACTCTACCTTTTCAACGAAATCATTTTCAAAGCTTTCCATATTCATAATATGTTGTATGAAGTCGACAACTAGTCCAACATATATACCAAACTCATCAGTTAATTTTGTTAATTTGTTAAAATCAATCGTTCCCGCCACTATCTCTAAAAACAATATTCTTGGATAAGAAGAGGGCTGTAATTTCGGATACTCTTCACCTGTAAAAAGAGACATCCCCGTTATCGTAACGTTGTTAACCTTAGTCCCTTCTACTCGTTTTCCGCCAGATGTGATATCTCCCGAAAGTCTGATTATTTCTTCAAGTTTTTGATTGTTACTATTTGTATTGCACTTAAAGTCGTCAACAATTGTGCATCCACAGGAATTGGTTTGAAACGTCCTTCTGATGGCAGCACTACTATCTTCAAAGCACACACTATCTATGCCAAAAGTATTCGCTATTGCTTGGACACAACTTGTTTTGCCACTTCCCGTTGGTCCAATTACCCCCAAAGAAAAAGACGGACAAAAATGGTGACTTTTATAAAATCGTTCTTTCAACAAGCTTAGTAGATAATATGTAATTAATGTAGTACCAAAAAACATTTCACTACATATGTTAATTACATTGTCTTGAAAAAATTGACACGCTAGATTCTTTTGCAATGAACTCACCGAAGACTTCTTCTGAGCTATAGTAGAATCTATAGCCTCAACACCATTCTGAGTAATCTTTATAGTTCCACCGATAAAACTTTTGTTGTCATTGCCCCAACCATTGTAACTATACTTTTTGATTTGAGGCACAGACCCTATTAAAATCGCCAATACATTGAGGATTATTTCCCACTGCTCTTTTGAGCAGTGGGAAAACGGAACTAAACCATACACATTAATCAAAGTATTAGAAGTTAGAATCTTCACTGAATCGATGCTTTTCGCCTCATCCCAAACGCCAGCGTTATACAGCAAAACCTTTACTACACTACTAGATGAATCTTTCGTTATGAGCCTTTCTTCACATATGGGAATAAGAATTGTTGAAATTTTGGTTCCATTGCTGTTTTCAACTACCACTACTTCGTTATCTGTAAAAGCTTTATAGCCTGCCGGATTATTCTGAAAATGATTATTAAGTATTTCAACAAGTTGACTGTTTGTAAATTTCATCTTTTCATCTCCTTGCCATAACTCGTCATCAGTATTCTTCCGATAGGAACATTACAGAACAATATCCTGTATCTTGTGCCATAACATTTGTTGTAATAATATGGTCTGTTTCAAAGTCATGTGCAAATTTTTTCCTAGCACTCTGATTATGTACAATACGCTGCTTACCCTCGTGTTCAAAGAGCGAAAAGAACTGCATATCCTCCTTGCGGATAGTCATACCATCAATGATATCCCACATATGCTGAATGGTTTCATGAGGAACGCTCCGTTCCAAACCTCTGGTGACATACCTCATGTTATTGAATCTGCCTTTTGCTCTCAGCTTCGGATTTGTTCTTCTTTCTCCGGTTAACATAAAATCTTGCCATGTGTAATTTCCCCAAGGGCGGTAATGCCAACTACTATCCTCAGCCTGGATTATTACAACATTTTCATTTCTTGTATTCATGTATGAATACCTCCTTTAATTTTATCTATCATCCCTTTGGGTTGACAAGGCAAGTTTACTATGTACTGCCAAAATTTTATATAGATTTTCTCAAAAACGGAAACACGAAAAAACGACTTTGAGATTTTTTCGTGTCCTTTTTTTGTTTACAGCAAAAAAACCGCAAAAGCTTGCGGTTTTAGTGGCTCGATGTATGGGTAACACACTCCTTTTTAAGTTTTACAATGTCGTATAATCATAAACGAAACATAATTTTGTTTTATACTCCTCTTTCAGCACATCATCAAATTCATGGGTTAATACCCTTGTACTTGCAATATATGCATCTACTGGGAAATCACAAGGACCATTTACCCTATGGATCAAGTCTCTTACCAACTTCTCGTCATAGTCTTCTAATTTATAAACATTTTCTTTGAAAACATTTATTGTTTCCTTCATTAAATTTTCACATCCACCTTTAAACCGCCCAACTACGCTTATGCACCTATCATCATTTCTCCCTATGTAAAGAATTGCATTTTTTAGACATATGTAAATACATTTTTGACACATTGACACAATATAGGAGAAAATGATACTATCAGGCTCACTACTCGCTGCCACTAATTTATTTATAACACACTTATGTAACCTCGAGTACCCCAACTCTTTGATATTACTTATTGCATGTAAACAGCTTTTTTTCAAATTCACTTTATTGTTTTGGTTTAAAATCGTTCTTACTGCATATAATCCAAATAATTTTTCCATTAACACTAATTGTGCTATTCTATCACTTTCTTTTGATTTCTGTATCGCACAGTATATACCTTCAATATATTGAATAGTTTCTAACCTCATATTCCATGTCATATATGAAGCTACATCCTTTGCAGATTTTTGGTTATCCTTCTCATAATCAAACAACGCTTCAAATATATCAAGATATTTTCTTGATATATCCCATATATTTGTTCCTATCCTATGAACAAATAACTTATCACGAAACGGCTTGCATATTATTGGAATAAAATATACGCTCCCTCGAATATCATCTCCTGCTTCGACCCTTTTTATGGCTCTCATTCGATTAAATTGCAACCTTTTGTCAAATGCAGCTCTATCATCTTTTTTCATATCTTTTCGTATTTGATATTGTTCTCTAGTCATACCTCTACCAATTAATAACTGTTCAATTACTACAATTTCACAATACAAGTTGAGTGCAATTACTTCACACATCATCTTGTCAAATTCAGACCTTCCCACATCAAGCCAATGCATTGCCGTTTCACGCTCTTCGGACTCATTCCGGCTTAACTCTTCGTATACATTTTTTACATAGTCATAAAACGTACCATCCTGTATCTTCGCAGTAACTTTCGGTATTTTTCTTTTCAATACATTAGCATATACTGTCTTTATGTTTTCATACGATTCTTTTGCAACATTTACAGTAGCCTTCATACATATCATCCTTCCAAAAACGACCTCTTTTTTAGTATAATATAAATCCTCTTATTTTTCAATCTTTATCCCAAAAACGAAGGTTTGAGAGACTTTTTCCTACTGTGCCAAAAAGAAAACATTTAACGGGTTTTGGAACACATTACTGCACCAAAACCCGTTTCAAAATCAAATTTTCTTTTTTCGTCCATTAATGGCACGATATAATGTGCTTTTGGATATTCCCGTCAACTCAAGTACCTCTGACACAGAATATTGATCTGTGTCGTATAGTGCTAATGCCTTATTCAGCGTTTTTTCGTCTGTTTTAGGTCTGCCTCCAAGATGCCCCCTTGCTCGTGCCGCTTTTAATCCTTCTGTTGTGCGTTCTGCAATTACGTCTCTCTCAAACTGTGCCAAAGATGAAATTATCGTAAATAATAGCTTGCCGGTAGATGACGTTGTGTCGATAGTTTCTTTTAGGGAAACAAGCCTTATCCCTTTCGAATTGAAGTAGTCCATCAACTCAGCCAGATTTTTTACACTTCTTCCCAACCTCGAAAGCGATTCAACCACAACAGTATCCCCAGCTTTTAAAACACCAAGCATTTTGTCAAGTTCAGGTCTGTGCTTCTTTGTGCCGGTTATCTTTTCGCAAAATAATTTGTCTGTGCCATACTGCTCTAATGCAAGAACTTGTCGATCCAACCGCTGTTCTGCAGTCGATACTCTGCAATAGCCATATACCATAAGTCAACCTCCTAGTTTTCTGTGTCAATGTGTCACAATACTTCTGAACTTTTTTAATCATATCAATTTATCCTGCTACAAAGTTTCATGTTTTTTTCCGACACATTGACACACAATCAGCCTTATTTGCCTTTTTTGCTGTTATAAAGCTCAACTAGTATCTCTAGTGCAGTCCATAAAACGAGCTTTATATACTTAATCTTGTCTACACTTCCAGCCCGTAGAGATAATCTTCTATTTCCTCAGGCGTAAAACCTTCCTTTAAGAGGTGGTCAATCTCGTCAGGCAAATAGCCATATGTACTCGCCACAGCCTTAAGGGTTTCTATGTATTCATCATATGGGTCCTCTGTTGTCTTCGTGGAATAGAAGCCATAATCATACCAATGCATACTGCACCAATAGTCAAACCTGAACTGTTCTCGTTCAACTTCACCATTTGAGCACAGCTTTAAAATATCTCCCTCTTCTATCTCAATCTCTTCAAATGCCCCCTGCTTTATTTCTTTGAGCAAAGGCGAGTAATCGATAATACTTCTGTACAGTATTTCATCAGTGCTGGCAAACACGTACAGCTTCAGACGAGGGAAATGAATTATCGATAACGGAGAATCACCTTTCACTAAGTAAACATTATTCTTCTCATCCAAAACCACGAAGGAAAATGAACCTTCAATCTTTTCAGCCATGAATCGAATGCTTTCAAAATCAAGTTTCTTTTTATGTTCAATTAACTGCACCGCTATGTAACTATCAGTCTCCACCTTAGTCGACGGAAGATTCAGCTCTTTTCTTAATCGTATATCGTTATTGATAACACCATTGTGAGCCAAAGCAAACCTTGTCTTAGCTCTGCCATAAAACGGATGGTTGTTATAGTTCTTCTTTTCACTCCCCTGAGTTGAATGCCTTGTATGACCGATTACAGATTTAATCTCATCCCCATGTTTAAAATCAATCTTAGTTGCAGATTTAGATTCTTTTAAAACTCGCAATAACCCTTTGGAGTTAAATGCAATGCCTGCAGCATCAACTCCTCGCACCGTACTCCGTACAGCTAACGAGTTTGTTAAATCTGCAAGATTTTTAGCTTTTGCGTCTCCATAAATATGGAACCCAAAAAGTCCACACATAACTACAGCTCCTCCCTTTCGTTTTCAATTTCGTTTACATAGAGCCTCTTGGATTTCAAGTAAGCTATCAATTCCTTAAATTCAGGATTAATCTTAAGCACAAATTCACTCCATGCCATATTTTCAATCTCTTTATCGCTTAAGCAGATGGCGAAGCGGCAAATTTCATGCACGAGCTGCAATGTGGCTATAAAAGTCTCATACCTGAGTGTGCCTCTCCACATACGAAATTCCACTGTTGCATAATTTTCAAGGTTCACAGCGACGTATCTTCCTAAATGCTTGTCCTTCGCTTTCTTATATGTATCCTTTGCACTATCTGAAATTCCATAACGGCTCGCCCAGTGCTGAAGGTTTGCTTCCGTCCGTCGGCTAAATCTAACTAATTCATTCCAATGAAGCTCAAAGAAATGAACAATTCTCGCAATGACAACTTCCTGCTCTTCATAGGTTTTACCAAATGCCGTGCGGTTAACATGCACATGCAATCCACAGGTAGATGTATTATGACTGCGATAATGCATATCAATAGCCTTTTTCATTACCTCTCTCCAAGGCATTTCATTCATGTGGTATTCCAAGCTCATTGGATGGCTTACTATTTCCAAACCATCATCCAAACTACCGTCATGCTTGGTGTAAATATGGAATTTTTTACCATTTGCAGCATCAATAAGTGCCTGTGCGTTATCGTGAAGTTCCCCAGCTCCATCAATTTCCAATTCAACCCCCATAAACAGAGGACCATTTCCAAAGAAGCGAACTTCTGGCGGTTTATACGAGTACGGCTTTATCGCAGCCTCCTCCAGCTGCACATAGCAGTTGTGACAATATGGGATGTCTCCATCTTCTTCGTAATAGGACTGGTCGTTGTGAATAATTCTGCCGCAAGTCTCGCATGTATTGTAGTTATCATCATAACAGTCGTTACAAACCGTCGTGTTTCCGTCACTGCGTATTTCGCTATTCCAAACCCTGTCACCGCAGTCCTGGCATATATTTGTGTTGCTTTCCAAGCACTCTTCACAATAGTATCTTCCCTGAAATTCTCTCGCCTCGTCTTCAGTTAACACTGCCCCGCAACTTCCGCATGTAATTATCTCACTCATTTTCTTTCCTCCTAATATTCGTAATTCATCAGCATAGTGCTGTGCGTTTCATCGTCTATCACAAAAACTTTACCAACAACTACTTCCCCAATGTCAAATATGTGCCTTTTCTTGTATTCAGGCTCCTCCTGTTCGTGGAGCACAACCTGATTCCCGTTTTCTTCAGACAAAGAAAAAACCTGTAGATAGTCTTTACTATCTACAGGCATCTCATCTATCAACTGCCACAAAAGCAACTGAAGAAGCGGTGGGATATTTTCTTCAATTCCCCGCGTTATAAATCGTTTGTTATCAAACATACTTTAACCTCCTTTTTTTCAAAAATATAATATATGTCTCATTCCTTTAAAAATCCAAATATTTTTTTATATTTCATATGACATCTTATTAATAATATTTGATTTTAAATTTTAATTTTTAATAACATTAAATTAATAATAATATTTTAAAAACTTCCCGGGCGGAGGTGAATTGTATATAAGCTATATAAGCAGGGAGAAAGAAAATATTATAGGAAAAATAAAATGAATTAACCGCAAACAAATGACTATAATCAATAATTATAGAAAATGAAAATGCGGATAAAAATAATCTAATTCAGGAAGGATTGATATATATGTATATCCATACATTCGAGGCAAGTGCCAAACTTAATAATGAAAATTTTTATACTATTCAAGATATCCTTAAAGAAACGGATAATTCCAAATGGGTTGCTCATAAGAACGGTATGACATATTTTGGATTATCTCATAAAGGGATATTAATTAAATTTTTCCGTATAAAGAAAAAAGGCTATTATGCATATAGCCTTACATACAGAATATCTGCCCGACGTGTTATGGAGAATTATAACTTTGTCGGGCTTTTTAATACCAAAAATTATGACGAGCTTAAGGATGAGGTTAATAGGCTTCTTAAAGAAAAATGCGACCTGTTACCTAAACTTAAACATTGTTCTTTAAGAAGATTGGATTTCTGTATAAATACAAGACTTGACAACCAAAAGCAGGTGCAAGCTTACATCAAAACAGCAAAACGTGCAAATACACCTGCACACCTCACTGTGTACACAGCATACAATCCAACATCAAAGCGCAAAAAACCAATGAAGGATGATTACACTGTACACTCCAGTGAATATATCGCCATATCTATATATAACAAGTACAGGCAAATGAAGAAAGAGAAAAATGTCAACTACTCAGACCGTGACCTCAAGGATGCAGAAAACATAGTTCGAATTGAAATTCGTTGCATGGAAGAAAAGATAAAAGCTCTCAAGAAGAAATTTAATATAGAGACCATATCCGAATTCTTTAACAACGCCGATATGATTGGCAATTATCTATACAGGTATTATTTGCCTAAAATATTTGGACGAGGCAAAATATGCACCTTAAAAGAAGCGGTTAAGCAAATTGAAATGAGTGGATATAAAAAGGAAAATATTGAACTAATGAAAGACTTCATTGAAGAGGCAAATTTATCTCGTAGTGCCAGTGAGACGGTTGGTTTATTTAAAAATCACTATGGCAAAAAGGAAGTCAAACGAATACTGTATATGTTTGAGTTAATCGACACAAATTATGTAACCATTACCAATGAAGATACAAAAGTATTCCCTGATGGATATATACCTACTCCTCTAGAACTTTACGAGGATTTTATTAATGAAAAACAATAACAATTAAATATACTAAACCCGAAAGGAGAAATTTTAATGTTTGAAAACCCTAATGACATACTATCCCCTGAAGAGGCGATGGAAGAACTGCAGATTGGTAAAAATGCTATTTACATACTTTTAAACAGCGGTAAACTAAAGGCATTCAGAATAGGCCGCAACTGGAAAATTCCGCGCAAGGCTATTGATGCATATATCGATAGCAACATTAACTTGAAAGGATGACAAAAATGGAACTACATAAATTTTTACACTACCTTACCATTCGCATTGATATTCACAATGAGAATGGCGAAACAACATCGGCTACAGGTTTCTTTGCAAGGCTTAATAATGAAGATGTCCTCATTACAGCAAAGCACGTAGCAGAAAAAGCAGGCACCTGTACACTACACCTAAGATTCAAAGAAGATGACGAAATTTCAACTAATGAGGTTATATGCAACCCCTACTGGCAAACGACCACCAACTCAGACTTAGCATTTTGTAAACTTAATCTCATTAAGGAACAGCTCAAGAAAGTTATACAAAAGGATTTATACTATATCGCACTAACTGAAGACAACATTCTCCCCGAAGCGGACGAGTCTTCGGATGAACTAATTAAATTTATCACCATCGGCTATGTCCCCGAAGGCACTATGATTAGAAGCGGTCGTATAATAATGCCCATGCCCGACATGAATGACGACGATATCTACTTGAAGATAACAGGTTTCTCGGGCTCACCTATCTTAACTAAGGAGAAACAACTTCTTGGTGTTTCCCTTCATTCTCAAACCGAGGACATGTTTACCTCAATCGATGACACCGCATTCGCTATGAACAGCCATTTAACCGCTTTGAAAAATTTAATATAATCCACTATTTTTTATAAAATAGTGCCCCGTTTCCACCAAAATCAAAAAATAGTGGAAGAAAAGAAATAACGCTATAGGCACAAATCGTGCCTATAGCGTTATTTATATACTCTTAAATGCTCTCGCAATTTTTACTGAGTATTCCATAATCCAGTCAAACTGTTTTTCCCAATTATCTCTATTTTTAAAATCAACTGTTGTCTCATAGAGAATTCTACTAGCCTTTCGTTCCGGCAATTCTCTCCAATCAAGTTTTACTCCTGCTTTTTCCTCAATCTTTTCCTTTTCCGAATAAAACTCATGGAATAGCTCTTTGCTGTTATTTATGTATATTTCTATTGCAAGAATATTCTTCTGTGTATTCATAAGGAATGCCATATGATATTCTGAACTACCCATGCTTACAGTATACCAATGGTCAGTAGACGGTTTTCTTTTCTTAAACATCTTTGAAAACTCATTGCTTCCAAAAGCATAATCTGCAAAGCTTGTCCAATAATCTAATTTAAGTTTTTCTGTATCGTTTAATGCACTATCGGCCTTCTTTATTTCCTTTGCCCAATCGTTAGGTTTCTCGACCACATTAAACTTTACGGCAGGGTCAGAGTTGTTAATTGACCACAACTCAATTTCAATTAAGAAAAATGCAATATCGTTATCTGTATGATTGTTAAGCCACTCTATTGCATGCCGATGTTCTTCACGTGCATTTTTCACAATCCAAATAACAAATTTAGCATCTTTTCCTGATGCATATGTAATTATTTTTCCCAAATGGTCATGATTTGTATCTTCAAGCTGATTTTCAATAATAATCTTATTACCGGTGTCCGTTTCAGTAGCATAAATATCCACACTAAAACTACCAACGTTGGATTCAGTTTCATCAACAGAAATATCTATCCCTATCGCGTCACTCAACAATGCTATATTATCCTCTTGTGCAAGCCAAGGTGTAAAGTCTGTAGCCTCATGAGGCCACACTTTTCTCAAATCCTTAATTTTTTCCAACTTGCCTAAATTCATAATCCACCTCTTACAGTAAGTCTTTTAATTACACTTTTCAATTATTAATGGAACATCAACACATTCGTCAGCAATTACACTCTTTACAACTATTACAATCCCTTGTCCCGTACCGCCATTGTACAATGGCACAACAACCTTATCTCCAACATTTATCGTGGTATCTTCAGTTTTGTAGAACTTATTTTGCCCATTTCCCAAAATAGATACTTTACAAATCTTAACTGTATCTCCACTTTTTTCGCTAGCATATTTCAAGACAGGATTTACAGAAGGTACTTCATTTATTTCTGCCTCTACCGACTCATGTGATTTAACCTTTTTAAGAGCATCATTATATTCATCACGAGTTTCATAGTTTTCAGGCGAAATCCCATACGCTGAGCCATCCTCGCAATTCATTCTCCACGCATAACGATTTTTGTTAGTCGTTTTATGTATTGTCTGTTGATATGCTCTTGGCGAAGATGTGTGTCTTGGTGTGTAAGAGGTAGTATAATCATCGCCATCATCTTCATCAAAGGCACCCATAGCACCAAGAAAACCACCTAATTTTATTATATCTTCGGTAGAATTGAGTTTTCCCATGCCCATAGCAATACCGGCTGCAGCATAAGGGTCTATTTTACTACGCTTTTTTCCACAACGCTTTTGTCTTCGCTTATATGCCATATAATCAAGAGTAGCAGCTGCAGCAAGGTCAATCAAAGTATTTAATGGTTCAGGGCATTTTGAACTTTTCCTCCTTTTCTTAGCCATGCCGCAGCCTCCTTTCTTAGTTTATTATACTACACCCAAAGCTTTAAACACAGCATCCTGAGGGGTGGTGTAGAACAAAGGATCAATCGCTGTAAACAAGTCTCCGGGAACACTTCCCAGCTCTTGAACAACAGTAAACGGTAATAACACTTTTTTTGCTCCACTGTCCACACAAACTTGAAGTAAATTTGCCAATTCTTCTAACCTCAAAATAGTACCACCTATACTAAACTCTCCCAAAACAGCTAAACTGCCTATAGTCGGTTTTCCAAGAGCAATTGACACCAGTGCAATTAATGTAGGAAGCGCCAACTTATCAGTCATTCCTATTCCCTGAAGATCTTGGTAATTGATAATGTAATCCTTTGTTGTTGTACTAATTGATCCACTTATACCATTTGCATTTGCCTTCAGGAAGTTAAATGCTGTATTAGTTGCTTCCTTACACTTGGTATCGGATCCAAGTCCGGAACGTTCAAACTTACCATTTCCCGGCATCATTTGTGATTCTAATCGGAACACACCAAGCATTCCCGATTTCCCCTGTGAAATTGTATATACTTGTCCGGGATTACACATTCCTTCAGGGATAAGTTTTCCGCCTCCCTGTTCTGGAACTGAAACATAAAATTCTTCAAATGTTTCGTTATCGATATAAGAGAAGTTCACATCATAGAATTCCATGCCACCCAACTTCTTAAGCTGTTCTTTTACTCTGCGACGCATCTCTAATGCGAACTTCAAAATCTCCTCAAGTTGTCCCTTTGAAAACTCTCCATCGGGATAAAGCAGTTTTATAAATCCGCCAACTATTTTCCTCACGGCAATAGTATCACGCTGATTCAAGTTCTTGCCAAGTTTAAAATACTTATCCAGTGCATCACCGTATTGTTCTTTACGAAGTTCACGGATAAATTCTGCAAGATAATCAGTGATAAATCCATAATCGTTTGTAAAGTGGTGCGGTCTGAATTTAGGTATTTCCCAACCGGGAATATAGCAGTGCATACGGTCAAGAAACGCCGTATCTGTTCCCATTTCCGGTGGAAATGGGTCAAATAAACTCGAAGTTTTTAAAAGAACATCAACGCTCTGATTTATATTACCAACAAATACCATAGAAGCGGACGCAGCCTTTTCTTCTTTACCGCGTGCAAAAGAGCCGGAAGCCATATAGTCTTTCATTATCTGAATTCCGTCTTTATCTTTAAAATTAATGCCTGCAACTTCGTCAAAGGCTACACAGTCCCAAAGACCAACAAGACCTACGGTCTTTCTTCCCATGTTATAGAAAAGATTTGCAACCGTTGTCTGTCCACCTGACACAAGAATACTGTTTGGTGAAATTTCTTTATAAATATGAGATTTACCCGTGCTTCTCGGTCCGAGTTCGCACAAGTTAAAATTATTTTCTACAAGCGGAAGCATACGAGCCATAAGAAGCCATTTCTCACGCTCAGTAAGATTATTCGGCTCCATACCCGTTGAACGAAGCATCACATCCATCCACTCTGCCTGAGTAAACGCTTTCCTGCCCATCTTTAATTCATCAATATCAACATGAGGCATCTGAATAGGGGTCAACTTACGAATAAGTATAGGCGACGCCCACTTATCTTCCTCGTTATATTCATACTCAAGTTGAACAATACACCAAATACCACCACAAAGCAGTCTGTCATATTCACTTGGGTACATTTCTGAAATGGGTATAGCTCGAATTCCAAGATTAGAGAACTCTGCTTCATATGTATCATTCTTAATATTCAAATTAACCGTTATCTTATCAATAACCGTATAACAACCTCTTTGGCGGAGCAATGACAAAATCTTTTGTGCTTCATCCGGACGTACGTAATTATCCGCTAAAATACGTTTAACGTTATTTACGCCCTCTTCAATAATCGCCGGGTCATCTGAACTGCAATACTGTCCAAGCAAGAATTCCAAAACATAAACAGGAACATTTGCGCCCTCTTTAATCGATTTAGTTAAATCCTTACGGACAATTCTTCCATCAAAACATACACGAAGTTTTTCGTTGATTGTCGCCTCGGAAAAATTAAAGGCAGGAGCTTCAGCTGCGCTACTATTAACAGTTTCTGTATCGTCAGCAAAACCGGCATATCCCTGCTGTATTTCTCTCTCAACGCTATCGTTCATACTAAGTCCTCCTATTACTCACATTCTTTCATCAAAGTTCCCATAATGTGCAACATATATTTTTGTGCTATACTTTCATCACCTAAGAAATGATATTTATCTGCCAGGAAGTTTTCAATCTGCAACAAAATAGAAAAAACGTCATTTGCAACAGCTAACGCTTCATCTGTTTTATCCGCCTTGCCACCCATAGTAAGTAACACTTTCCAAAATGTGCTCGCCGTTTCTCCACAGGAAAACATCATATCTGAAAACTGTCCTATTTCCGTCTTGTTTGCAATTTCTTTCACATACTGCTCCGGTGAAAATCTTGTTTCAATCCCGGCAAATTCAACCGCTTTGTTTAGCATTTCCATTTTTATTGAATTAGGCTTTTTCGTCATCATTACAATATCGCATATGCATCTCAAAAGCAATTCATCAATCAACGGAATCAATTCATCTCGGTCAACATCATCAGTTATATCTGTACTATCAATTAAATCTATATAGAATTTTTTCATTTCGTACAATCTGTCACTGATGGGCACAATACCGAGCCAGTCTATTTCTTTAAGACCAATTTCTCTCGCCTGATTAATCTGATAGTTTGCATTTTCTACAAACCTATTTGATATTTCAAGCGATATATTACTATTAGGATTCCCAAGCACCGCAAAACGCATAATCATCGATGTGGCACAATCGATAACATCCTGAAAGTCCTGTTGGGTCCCTGATTTATATAATGCTCTGAAAAAGCTTACCCAAAAACTACCGCACCGACTTTTTGAAAGCGTGATTATTTTTCTAAAGTCAGAAATTTCCGTGCCGTTTTTCGCAGCATTCAAATAACTTTGTTGTGCAAACGGATATGTCATATTATCAAAGAAAATCTTAAGCACTTTTGATTGTTCATGTGTTAATCTTCCTTGTTTTTCTATAACTAATGAAAAGCAATACAACGGAAGATATGTCGTGCCCGTAGCCAACTCCGAAGGGGTATAACAGCTTGAGGCTTTTTTTGCTACTTTCATAACAGTATCAAACGCATGTCTGCTGTCATCCGCAATACGTTCATAACATTCTTGGTAAAACTTCTGTGTTTTAAATAATCTTCGCTCATTTTCTTTGCTCATATCATGCAAAGTCATTATTGCAGCAAAAGCTATACAATCAGCAAAACCCCAACCCATGTTTTCACTCCCTTAATTAAAACCCAAAATCATCCGCAAAAGCAATATCCATAATGATTTCCTGTCTTAATACTTCAATATCGTTTTTGTCATCAAATGCCACAAGATAATACTTGCGAGATTTGTTGTACTGTTTATTCTTAAAATTAAACTTCATTCTAAAAATTCTCTTTGCAGTCTCAACATCCTTCTTATCTGCAACGTATATATTTTCATTCGAAATTTTTTCATTATCATCTGAGATAAAATAAATGCGATATGTAGTTTCCTTTACCTCTGCACTAATAGGCTCTGTTTGTATAAAGTCAAGTGTTGTAATAAGGTTTGTTATCTTATTTGTAAGGCTCACAAGTGCAATCTGTGCATTTGTGGTTTCTTTTTTGCCCTTATCAACCTTAACTTCCACAACCGGGATTATAAGCTCCTGCGGTGAAGAACCTCCATGAACATAGTTTTGTCCACTACCTGGCACTTTGAATATATCACTTCCCAAAGGATATGATACATAAAGGTCTCCGTTATCCATACTATTTAATGGCAAAGACAAAACTCCATCAGCAGCAAGCGGAGCGCTTGATACAGCATAACGCTGACCATACTTACCGGAAGATAAGTTACTTCCGCTGATTTTGTCGCTTTCATTAAGCTTATCTCTTTTGTATATAAACCCGTGATCCGCCGTAACAACAAAATGATGCGTGTTTGCCTGTGATGAAATTCGGCGAATAAGTGTATGGATTTCTTCTATCGCTTCTTCGCAAGCATTAAATACTTCGTTTTCGGTTGCAGGCTTATCACCGCGTCCGTCAACTTGGTTGTGATAGATATAAACAACATCCTGTCCGGTGAAAACTTCACGGAGTTCAGCCTGTTTCATCTGCTTAATAGCATCATACTGAATACATTTGCTGTTTGGACTGTACTGCTGAAGGATTTTCTCTTTTTGATCTGTTGATGCAGTAGGCATACCGTCAACGAGAACATTGTAATCTTCTGTGTATTCAATCGTCTTATGCGGAAGAAGTGCAGCCATCCCCAAAGCTGTGTAGGAAGGAAGAGCTCCCTGCATAGCTGATATTTCCACCGTACACTTTTCATCAGCTAACATATTTTCGTACAAGGTTTGTGCCACTTCATAACGGAATGCGTCAGAAATAATAACTACAGTTCTTTCGCTGAAGTGTTTGATAAGTCCTGAGTAAAAATCCTTCTGCAAAGGCAGTCTGGTAACGCCTTTGGCTTCGGCGAACTCTGCGTTCCAATTTACAGTAATCTTATTCAGATATTCATTAGTGTAGATATTTTCAACAAGCTCGCGGAGATTTTCAAACTGTGTTGTATCTTCAAGGCTATCGTAGAAGAAGTAGAAGTATCTGTATCTGCGATCTACCTTGTATGAGTTTTCTGTATAATCTTTAATAATATTATCAATACCACTCTTAGGCTCATATTTGCCGTATGCAATGATATTAAACGCATTCTCTATAATGAAGTACTCACTACGGAACTTCTTGCCAAAATGCTGCCTGCGGCGTTCTACACATATTTCAGGAATAGATTTACCATCAAGTCTTGCACCAATATCTTCGTTTTCAAGACGCTCTACAAGCCATTTGATAATAAACTCGTCAACGCCGGAGAAGATGTTGCATTCAAGTAAGGTTTCAATATCAAACTTTGCAAGCTGCTCTTTACCATTTATTGCATTATAAACAATATCTGAAATTTCATCGTATCTGCCGCTGTAAAGATAACTGTTCATCAGATTATCGGTAAAGGTCATAATATTACCGAATTTGTATGATACAAAGGGTTTCCACGCCTGCGGCATATCCGCATGAATAACACGGAATGCATAGGTTACAAACATTGTGATAATGAACTTTTCAAGTGTAGGCTTTGAATCATTGTACCCAAAGTTTGTATCTGCCTGTTGCCAGAAAGCATCCAACAAATCATACTTTTCAAATTCTGCAAGATATTTGTTATCTTCTAAACCATCATCTGTAAGTATTGAGCGCAACACTTCTTCAAAGGATGCAGTCTTACTCTTACAAAGAACACTCATTAAAGCAACTTCGATTGTAGAACGGTTAAATGTTTCAATCTCTAAATCATAGAACTTCTGTGTTCTGTCTTTATTAGCAAAAAACTTGATATAGTGTTGAATAACCGGCTTGTACTTCTCGTCAATACCCAAATCAATAGTCAGGAGAGAGGCGCGATCAGCAAAGAACTCTTTTGAATAACGGATAGTATCCGCAAGGTGATTATCTCTAATGGCAGGCTTGGCAAAAGGAGCATAAACAAGGTAGTGAGTAGTTGTATCTACACACTCCAGGAAATGCTTAATATAGAATTGGTTATCCGGTTCTAAATGCAAAATCTTTGCATTGTCCAGTTCCATTGTTTCTATATCTTCTTTGAACTCTGCATTTGCATCGTACCAGAATACAAGTTTACGCACGTCTCCCGTAAACTCGCTATTTAATTTATCAAGTATTTGTTTTAAATTAAGCTCTGCCATTTTATCCTCCGTTTGTTAGCTGTTAGCTTTTAGTTAATAGCTATTAGTACCATGAATTTCCGCAAATTTCTAACAGCTAAATCATTTTTCTGATAGTTTTGAGATAAACGAATTTAACATTTTTCCGATTTCAGAACATAAATTCAGTGCATTTTCCGCTTGTTTTTCTGAAAAGTAATTTAACATAACTCCTATTCTTATTTGTGTTTCCAGTTCAGCTTTTGAGCCTCTTGCGATGTATAAAAACTGTGTCAATTCTTTATCTGAATTTCGGCTATGCCCTTCTGCTATATTTGAAGGAATAGAAACCGCAGCTCTTCGCATCTGGTCACTAAGCGCATATGTTTCCTCTTTCGGCAATAATCTTACCAATGTATAAACAACTTTGACTAATTGCATAGACTTTTGCCATACTAATAAATCTTGATAACCGTTCATAAAACCCTCCACGGTTTTGTTATTGGGTAGTTTGTATTATTGAATTTCTATTTTTAATTTTCTTCTGCACAGTCTTATGTAGTCCGAATATCGACTCCACACTTCTATGCTTGCCTCATTTAAAGTTTCGACAGCATTTATAAATCGTTCAGGAAATGTTAATTCCCAATCAGGCGGTATTCTTACCGTTTTGCAATCATCAGAATGAAGCACAGGAAGACTCTTTCGTGAAAATTCAATTATACTCTCTGCCAAAGAAACTTTTGCACTCTCAATATCTGCATCCATATATTCATATTTTGGATCATCAATTAACCTTGGGAAGAATTCTATTTTATCAAAATATCCTAATGGGAAACTTCCATTCCCAAAATCTAATTCCTTTAGCTTCACAAATTTTTCTCGTTGCAAATACTCTTCAAGTGCATAATAATTCTTTCTGTCAAGGTCCAAATACTCCTCGTCTTGAACAACACAGTTTGACTTTTCAACTTTTTCATACCATTTATCGCGATGTCCTTTTAATTCCCCTATAGTAAACTTGGTACCTTTAGGGTGACGAGGGTTGTATTGACCCACTTCAGCATGACAATCAAGACACAACGGTATTGCATTGTCAAATTCATCTGTTCCGCCATCAGCATGTTGGATTATATGATGTACTTCCATATTATTTCCGCAAAATTTATGACAAATGCAGCAACAACGACCGCATGCTACCAACGCTTTTTCTTTTACATCTTGTGGAAATGACATTTTTCATCCATTCCTTTCTTTCAAAACTAACTGCTAACAGCTAATTGCCAACCGCTAAACTTTAAATCTTTGCTAATATCTCTAACTTTGTTCCGTCAGAAGCAGTCTGAACTTTTTCGTAGTTCACTTTAACACCGTCATCCAAATCAATGTCGATACGGGAAAGTGCCAAGTGAGCAACCTTTGCATCGTATTCTTTTGTTTCTTTGAGCTGCTTCTGTAATTTTTCTTTACGCTTTGTTGCGCTAGAGATTTCTTTATTATCTCTGCTGTTATCTATAATTTCCTGCATACGCTCAAGCTCTTTTTCATATACACGCTGCATACGGTGCAGATATTCAACACGCATATTACCTGTTGTGTCTGCATTATATCTATGCATATAAACAAGTGCCTTGAAACCGTTTTGCTTACCACTATCATAAAGCCAATAAATCGGGCGCTTCTGATAGATTTTGATATGGTCTTTGATAAAGTCATTAAGGAAGTAGTTTCTGATTATTTCACGGCTTGTATTACCTTTGTTGCCAAGTGCTTTGGCAATAAAGTCAAGATTATCTTCAAGCGTATCTTTACCATATACAGTTTCAACAAACTTTACAAATCTGCCTACAATATCATCTTCAAAGTATTCTTCGTCTGTTATCGGCAAACAGTTGTCGGCATCCGGGGTGAAGGTAGAATACTTTGTATTATCCCATTCGCCACCGGCATAGGCAAGTCCTTCAATATCAAGAGAATATCTGCCGAGCATACAACCAACTGCATAAGAGATAAGCGATTTGATTTCTCTCTGCAAATCAGCCTTGCGAACTGTTACATCTTTATCTTCAACTTCCGGTGTAAGTTCATCTTGTAAGCCGTAAATATCAATGAAGATACGGTTAAGTTCTTCTTCGTTAGCTTTTAACTGATTAAATCTATCTTCGCATTCTCGTTCCCAATTTTCATAATGCCAAGAAAGCCGTCCGAATTTCTCCATTCTTGAATTTGCAAATTGAGAACTCTCTTGTTCCTGACGCTCTCTTGATAATGGAACAAGCGGATGCTTTCTGAAATCCCAAGAAGTTTCAAATGAATCCCAATCTTTTTTTGATAAATTGATATTTAGTCTTGCTTTTTTATCAATCGAATCAACATCATCAAATAAAACAGGTATTCCTGCAATATCTCCCGGTTGATAATTTATGGTTGCATTGCTTATATCAAGAATATATTGTCCGACATTACTATTTAATAATGCTAATAAATAATTTGTGTTTTCAGGAACAGAAATACTCGATCCACCAGAATCAAATAATGCTCCGCCATCGCAATATCTACATGAAAATATTCCTGAAGTTACAGCAGACCAAGTTATAAGAGGCTTAAAATACATTCCTTCGCTTCGTACACTTGCCGCTTTTAATCCATTATCTTTAACATTATTTTTAATTTCGTAACCATTATCAAACCAATTTACTAAGTATTCATTATAACCATACCATCTTCTATATCCGCCGCCTTTACAGTATGGAAACCATTTTCTTTTAGAATTCTGTGCATCAGTTGCAGAAGATGCATTAAACTTGGCTTTATTGATATTGATTTCAAACCAAAACCTAAGAAACCTATTATTATCACCCGTTGTCATACCTGTCTTGGGGAAGGCAATAGTTCCTAATGTTTTCCCATTATCATATGCTTGTAACATTTTTTCGCTTGCCCAATAAGCGATAGGTGTTCCCGGGATTTTTGAAAAACTTTCTTTGTTTGTTTCATAAAAATAATTGCAGTTTTTATCACTTATGGCTTCGAGAACTTTTGCTTTTTGAACATCCATATCTCCCTTAAATTCTTCAAGACGAAAATACGTACCTTTTGCATCAACAGATGAATTTGAAAGAATAAATGCACATATATCAACTGTTGCTTCTTTAAAGAATGCTCCTTTTGCCATTTGTATTAGAGAAACAATGGATTTGCAGTCAAGTATATACTTTCTTAAGCTTTCGTATGTTTTTATAAACATCCATACATTTGGAGTCATAAACGCCGAATAGCCATTCGACTTACAAAACGAGAAATTATGGTACATAAATACACTAAACAAGTCTCCACTGTATGCTTTATATGATGTTGTTACAAAATCCTTTAAATGACTTTCAAGTTTATTCATATATGGTGGATTTGTACATACAACGGCATATTTCTTTGACATTATGTTTGCTTGTTTTGTGAGTTTTAGCATAGCAGGAACCATTGTTTCAACCCATATTGAAGTAAACAAGTCAATCTGAGTTTCGGGGGATTTGAGGTTTAACAAATATTCTGTAAATGCCTTATAATCATAAGCTTCAATAGCCTGTAATGAACCAATTTCTTTAGCGTGTCTATAAGCATCAAGTAGGTATTCGCCAATTTTATTTTGCTCTTTATCGTTTGTTACGCCATCACATTTGAAAGTATCAAGATCATTACTTTCTTCAATAGCAGCTATATTATTCCATACACCTGAGGTTAAGGCTCTACGATTATAGCTTCTTGCTTTCATCATAACCGCAAAATATGCAAGCTGATATGCTCGTTTATCAATATCCAATCCGTGTAAATTGAATTGAATGATATTGAGTGCTGCATCTCTATCCGAATAACCACATTCACGATAAATTTCCATTAATACATCGAAAGCATAAACCAATATATGACCACTACCCATACAAGGATCGAAGAATGTTAATTCAGTTGGTTCTACTTTTTCATTGATATAGTTAATCTCTCCGTTTTTAGGTGTAACAAAGAACTCTAACTTATCTGCAAGTTTGCTTTCAGGATTTCTTTCAATCCAATATCTACCCAAAGAATTATCAACCATATAACGAACTATCCAATCTGTTGTAAACAGCTGTGTTGCCGCAGGAATATCTTCTTTTTTTATAGTTTTTCCGTGCAATGGGTCAATAACTTCTTCATGCTTTTCAGATATATAATACTGATACATCCAGCCAAGTATTTCTACCTGACCATTTACTTTGCCATTTTCATCAATCGTTTCAATATCAAAGTCTTTTTCTTCAATGTCGTGAACCAAGTGATAAACTACACCGTCTTTGTCTGTGAAAGAGATAGTAAGAAGAAGCTCTGTGTAGTCATCCGTCTTTTCAAAAAGTTCCGGCAAAATTTCGTGAAGCTTGTTACACTCTTTAATAAAGAGCATACGAAACAGTTCATCAAGTTTGTTTTCGTCCTTGAGCTGAACAACTCTGTCCTGCTCAAAAGGAGTAAATTCTAAATCAGTATCAAAAGGTGTTGTTACAAAGTCAGGCTCATTCTTGGCAGGATTTTCAGAAGAAAGCACACGAATACCGGAAGGCAAATAGTCATTGACTTCCATAAAACGAATAGCAACAAGACGGTTAAACCAAGTGTAGGCAACCTCTTCAACGATATACTCAAAGGCTTCCTTATATGTCTTTGAGGTTTTTTCCTTTCTCTTAATCGCATCTACAAGTGCTTTACGCTGAGCGATTTCATTACCCGAAACCTCTGCGTAATCCTTTGTGCCAATATCAAAGAACTGTAAGTCCTTTGTTGAAATGGGAAGTGGCTCGGCAATACCACTATCTGTAATGCCAAGCATTCCTGCCTTATATGTAATATCTTTTATGAGCTTTCTTCGAGCCCATACTGCAAAGTTTTTGATAGCTGTTTTATTCATATGCTTACTCCGTTTCGCTTTTTTAGCTGTTAGTTGTTAGCGGATAGCTGCTAATAGCCAAAAGCTAACGGCTACTAGCACCACTCCCCAAACTCCACACTCTTTAGAATTCAATATTTATAACCGTTCCTTCTTCAAGTGAATTGATTAACTTATGTTCAAGTTCAGCAACATATTTCTTTACATCATCTGCAGTTTCTATCTGCCAAGTAGCCGCGGTGTTAATGGACTTAATGCTGATTGTTTTTTGTTTCTTCACCACGGGTGTAACATTTGTAGGCACATCAGTATCGTCGTCTGCAGGATCGTCCGGCACAACAACCGGTGTCATACGCGCTTCAGCTTCTGCAATTTCATTGAGCAATCTTACCTTCAAAGCATCAGCTTCCACACGAATGTTATAAAGCGTTGCAACATTGTTACACTTAGAAGCCTTTTCTTCAAGTTCATTGAATCTATTTACGCAAACAGGACGCATAGTATCACTACACTTCTTGTCCTTCAATTCTTCAAACACTCTTTCCTTCGCTTCAGCAATTGCCGCTTCAACAGGTGACTGCATTTCATCAAGCATTTTGCTGTAAAGTGCCATAAACTTATTGTTAAGATCAGGAAGTCTGAAAATATCGCTATAAGGTGTAGGCTTTTTCAAAATGTTCTTGATACTCTCCACAACAGTTTCAAGCTCACTGTTTACAATGAAAGTTTTACTTTCATCATAAATCTTTATAAGATGGAGGGATTTATCAAAGATTTCTTTTTGTTCACCTGTAAAGAATTTATTTACAGGGTCAAAATCTTCAGCAAAATCAAGATAATCATCCTTCTTACTGTCAATACCTGCGAAGAATTCGTTGGTATACTTAAACTGAAGAACATCAACTAATAATCTCTTACCGTTTGCAAGCACGCTCTTGCCGGGATATGCGGGATTCATTTGATAACGATATTCTAATTTTTCAAGCTCAATCTTTAAATTCTGCGCATAGCTCAAAAAGCTCTTCATCATTGCATCTTCATCATCGCTGGATAATGTTGCATTAAAGAGTTCTTTTGCCACTTCCCTAACAGACTTCTTCATCTTTTCGGGGATGGACTCACGCTTTTCAGTCATGAGCTTTTCGTAAAATTCTTTACGGGTAATATAACGAACAATCTCCGCTTCACTCTTGGAAAGAAGTGTAACTGCTTCGTTATTTACAAAAAGTGAAATTATTCCGTCTTTGAAAAGTCTCGCAACAAGCCACCATACATCAGCTTCTATAAAGCCATAAGGAGCTTTCAAGAAGCGTTCAAGCAATGATTTCATAGATGTTTTTGTGTGTCTCGATGTATTAAGTGCTATATAGTTGCTTACATCATCTAAAGCGAGCTTGTTCTTCACGCTTTGAGTATCGCCTAACGTTAATTGCTTTGAGTCTTGGAGAACTGCTCTCAAGTCGTTTTCACTCATTGGTGTATCGATATAAGAAAGCTTATGATATACAGTCGAAACAAGCTTACCAAGAGCCTCATTTATACGAGGTGCAATTTCTTTTGAAGCAGACTGTACCTTATCACCGTTCACATATATATCCGCATTCTTAAGGTTGTCTGTAAGGAACAATTTTGCCATCGCCATTCTCTCGCGCATTTCAACCTTAATAGATTCCTTAATCTGTTCATACTTAGTTACCGTATTTACTGCATCATAACGGATAAACTTTTCAATTTGAATTGCTGAACGTATTTCGTCTAAGAAAGCTCTGTCATCAGGCAACACTACAAGCACGCAATTTGACTGACCGGACATAAGTCTGTATGTAGCCTCGTCCTTTCGTTCATCGCTATCAGGAGTAAGAATCTTAAGTGTTATATCAAAGCTTTGATTTGACTTGTAAAGTTTTGAATCCACAACCTGGTTAAAAGCAAAATTATATCTTCCATTAAAATTAGGATAACGATATTTCTTTTCGTCATAAATGCCGTCAAATATCATTTCGGCAACTTTGGCAATTACTTCGTTCGCATCTACATTCTGATTTTCTACTGCACGGCGGATTTCCTGTTCTTCATCTGTAAGGAACACATAAATATCACCGTTCTTCTGAACCAAAGTCTGGCGAACAAGTCTCTTCAACGCATCTTCTACTTTTGCCAAAAGTGCAATCCTGTCATCATTTATGCTCGAAACCATAAGGCTAGTAATATTTTCTGCATTCGCCTTAATTTCCTTAACATACTTAATCATGAATAATGTCTTTAAAACATTAACATCAAAGCACTCGTCGTCACGATTAGGGTTAAGGTATTCATTATCAAGTGCACGAATAATAACACCCTTGTGTGAATGGTCTAAGAACTGTTCAAGCGCATCGTAGAACATGTTAAACGGTACAATTGCACCGGGTTCATTTTGCATAACCTTCATTGCAGATTCCTTAAAGAGCGCGAGCATAGAACGCTCACCTTCTGCAAGGTGTTTGCCCGATGCACCGTGTGTACGAATAGATGTAAGCACGCTGCCCAACAAATTGAACTGATAAGGAATAAAGGGATATATATCCGCAAAATTCTCCGAACCGGAATACAACTTCTTTTCAACGCCATCATTAAACATGATAAGGTTTTTAATCACAGTCCCCTTGTCGTCATAAAGCAGCTTAAGAGTTTGTCTGCCTGTGTCATTCTTTTCAAGAATACGCTTTCTGATTACTTCGTCAACATTGGCAGAAGAAAGAGAAAGTCTGGTGTCAAATCTACCTTGAATCTTAGAAAAGTCATTGCCTTTTGTTTTTGTGATAGAGTCTATATCCTGCTGGCTTGTTACGATAATCCAAGCCTTACCTTTACAAGCTGTACCTAAATCTTCTGTAACAGTCTGAAGGTTAAGCATAAGTTTACTGTCATCACCTATGTACTGACCAATTTCATCCACCAAGAAAACAACGTGATGATTATTACCTTTGCCATCAATATATTTCTTTACAAGCTTTGCAAAATCTTCGATACTGATAGAATAGTTTTCCGTTGCTTTTTCGCACCAGTTTCTGCCTGCTTCAAGGCTCATAAAGTCAATATCGCTCAACACTTCAACAACATCATCCTGAATAAAGTCAAAGTCGTTTCTTGCATCAACCCATTCGCTACCAAAACTTTCTTCAAACTTTTCTTTAAAAAGTTCATATTTCCCTGCTTCAGTAAGCTTTCGTTCTAAATCTGCAAGGAAGGGGTTTGAGCCACAAAAGCCCTGCATTTCATTAAACACTTTAAGAAAAACAGATACAATCGCATCTTTAGATTCTTTACCTGTCATTTCACTCTTTGAATCAATATTAAAGAGCACAACATCCGTGGGAATAGTAGAAGCCAGCTTCATATCCGCAAGAACCATAGCATCGTTTATTTTGTTATCCTCAACAAAATAATCCAGAGCTCTTTTTCCGTTAACTTCTTTATTCTCAAGAAGGTAGGATAATATCTTCAAGAAGTGAGATTTACCGCTTCCAAAGAAGCCCGAAATCCAAACGCCCATCTTATCGGTGTTACCATGAATGCCTTTTTTATAACTGGAAAAGAACTCCGCAAAGTGCTTCTGCAATTCACGAGTAACGACATATTCTTCAAGTTCTTGTCCTATATTTGCATTATCATCCTGTCCAACTTTAATAACGCCTTTAATATCTCTATCAATAGGTTTTGCGAACATATCTTTTATAATCATTTTCATTCTCCTCTTAATCTACAAGTTTGAAAGCTCTGTAATAGTTATCGTCTTTAATCTCACCAAAAAGCACAAGTTCTTGTCCATCATATTTGCCCGGATAAAACAATACAACCGGGACATGGTCTACTACTTGATGCAAATTGTTAAGCACAGTATGTGAACGTAAAATAGGATAGCACTTTCCGATACCCGTTAAAAAAACAATTGCTTTTTCGGGCGTATTCTCTTTAATATGATTTATTATCAAATTATCCGATGCTGTTATCCTCAACATGTTCCCTATAGATTTTGTTACTCGTTCCAGACCTTTAGTCTTTTCAAATTCAAAACACTTTTCCAAGTAACCTTTTTTGTTCAGAATATCAATAATAAGCTCATACAAGTCAAATACAATAATTTTATATTCGTCACTTGCCATATCATTTTTCTTCCGCAAGTATTCTATTCTTTCTCTAACATAGAGCTCATGCTTTGCGTCATAATCAAAAATGTAATAACCGACTTCGTTGCCGAGACCTTTGTTTTCTCGAAATGACGGTTTTTGCATAATTTCTTCAGCTTTATCAAATTTTTTCGCAAGAGTATCCACTTTAGTTCACCCCCGTAATTGCTTTTATAATCGCACTTTCTCCTATAGCTTCAAGGTATCGCTCCAAAGCTATATCTAAAAGTGGAGGAGTAATTGTTTTTTCTTTGTTTGCAACTGTTATAAGACCTGCATCAGTTAAATAATTAATATAATTGCTTCTAAGATGCTTTTTTGTAGTATCTTTCCACACTTCAATTTCTTCGTACTGCGATTCCTTGTTCGAGAAAAATATTTTCAAGTCTGAATCCTCAATCGTAGGAACGCCCAGTATAACTTTCTCACGGTACACTTCGTACATAAATTCAAAGAAGAGCCTGTCGCCTTTTAATATGGCTATTAGGTTTATGATTTTCTGCGTATTCAAATCCGAGTTCATAAACAAATCTATCATCGTTGAGTCAAGCTTCTTTGCCCTTCCGAGGATATACCCAAACATCCTCTTTGCTCGATATTCTTTTGCTGCTCCAAAGAGATTTTCTTCAATACAAATTTGTCTGATTTCATCGTCAGATACTCCATTTGAAATCAATTTTATTACTTTTTTAAATTCTATAAACCAAAAAGACTGTGACATCAATCCGGCACTATATATTTCGGGTATCATTTAACTCCGCTCCTTGAAAATCCTAATCCGACAAATGCATTATCTCATATAATCTGTACGATAAAACGTACACTAATCTGCCAATTCATCCAACTTAGTTTTGAATACAAGTATACTTATTTATCATATCACAATTTTTACATTTTGAAAAGGATTTTGTTGCATTTTTGCAACAATTATTGAACCCACTTGCTGCACACAAAAACGCCTAAGGCATTGCCTTAGGCGTTTCAATTATCTCATCAATCCTGTTCTTCTTGCAAATTCCAAAAAATTGTCTCCCGATACAATCATTGCACCGTCTTCGATAGATACAATTCCGTCTTCTATCATTTTTATTGTTGTCTCAACATGCTTTGCCCCAGCCTCTGCTTTTGCCTTTTGAATACGCTCATGTTCCTCCAGTCTATCAAGCGCCCATTGTTCGAATTCTTCATATGTACATCTACTGCTTTCCGCATACAATTTCTTTTCTTCATCCGAAATACGCATTCTATGTCTTGCCCATTTACGTAAATCCGTTATGGTCATTCCATTTATATCATGACTCTTTCGTTCAAGTCCTTTTTCAATTTCGTTTACAATTGCATCGATTGATTTCTGATTACAGCGCTCCAACATATCAATTTCCTCTTGACACATCGTTCCTTTGCGATATCTTTTTACAATTTCTTCAGCTTGTTTAAGCGTAACTTGTCTGGTCATAATTTTTACTCCTTTGTCAGTTAATATTTATTTTTAATTATACTAATCATATATTCTACGCAATTCTAACAGGTCCACCCGAATGCATCTTATATTCCATTGTCTCAATTCTCGCTTGTCCATCATTTAAATAGAAAACAAATGCGTGAGCCATTTGACGTTCTAAAATCTCTCTTTCTTGATTCCAATCATTAGGATTCTTCGAGACACACAACACCGTCAATATCATTCCTCTACTTGTGTTTTGTACCAACGCCAAATACGGCATGCCATAGATGTCAGTAATTATCTTATTTTCAACAAGTTTTTTGTACTCTGGTTTATGCTTCAAAGGAATTATTACTCCACTAATCTCCCCGAAAATCAAATCGCATTTACTTACACAAAGTTCGTTATTGTCAAACATTTTTAGAACATCAATGTCTGTTTCCAGCCCCTGTTCCACTAACTTTTCCAGTCGCTTCCTACCTTCATTTTTGATGTCTGTATACATATTCGTCTCCTTTTTTATGTTCTTATTTTATATTGGTTCATTTTATTATTTCAGCAAATATAGCATTAAAGTAGTTTTAAAAGCTTTCAGCCCCTTTCTCTTTTAATTCAGGATTTCGCGCAATTTCCCGTGTTAAAGCCATAAGAATTCGTTTTCGTCGATCGCAACTTCAATATAGCACCCTTTTACTACATTGTCAATACTTTTTCGAACATTTTTACAACTTTTTCTTGACTTTCGTATTGTTTTTCGCTACAATGTAATTGTAAAGAAAGGATGTTGCATATGAAAACTTACAGCGTAAAACAAATTGCTGAACTTTTAAACACAAATCCCGAAACCGTCAGAAGATGGATTCGAGACGGAAAGCTCAAAGCTGAGCAAGCCTCAAGGAAAGATGGAAATACAGTAACAGAAGATGAATTAGTTAAATTTATAAAAGAAAACCCTAAATACTCCTCTTTTTTAACAGCCATTAGTGGTGGCATTATAGGTGGTGGAATTATAGGCAATGTTGTTGCATCATCGGTAACAAAAACACTTCTTGCTACTGCTGCAATCCATATTCCAGGGTTGGGAATTCCAATCGCTGCATCTCTTTTGGGTGGAACCGCAGCTGCATTTCTTATGAAAAAGAATTCATCGGGGGATAAGATTTCTGATCAGGAAGTAATAGAATGTTTCGAAAACAGTATTAAAGAACACGAAAAAAATATAGAAGAAAAACGTGCCAAAATCAAAGATTTAGAATTTGAAATCTTCAAAGAAGAGAAAGCCATAGAGGAACTCAAGTATCTTATGGAACACTACGACTTTTCTGAAGAATCTTCCCAAACAGAATAATGGTTAAACACAAAATATTTCCCATCGCAGTTAAATCCAGCAAGCGGTATATAACTACATCCCTTGAAAAATTTACGGGTAAATTCCATGAAAGAATCGGCAAAGGATACATTTTATTCACACCTAGAATTTAGTTGTTAAGGCCTAGAATATTGTATTCATTCCATCTTGCATGACATTTTGTTTATAACTGTTTCACACAGAAAAGCACACCGATTTTTCGGTGTGCTTTATCATTTAACCCTTTACAGCGATATCTTCAGGCAAATATATAAATATTTTGTTTGAACAACTAATATCAATATGTCTCTATTAAATTATTCTTTATTTCAATAAGGTTAAGATTGCTAAAATCATAATTGAATATTGATGCAATGATAATTTGATGATCTGCGAAATCTCTTTTTAATATGTCCATCATCAATTTAATATTAGCTTGATCCACTTCTTTACCACTAGGAGAATCCAAAATTATTGGCAATTTTATTTTAAGCGTTTTTTCAATAGCAATAATATAAGCCAATCTAAAAGCAAATGCTGTTTTATGCAATATAGCACCAGATAGTTCTTTAAGATTTGAAGTAAATAAATATGTAACAGGAATAGTGTCTTTATCGCCTATCCCCAACTCCGTTGCGTATTTAATAATATTCATCGAAATATCAGTTGCCATATTATTATCACTCTTTGTTATACGAGTCATTTCTCTTCTTACGGATTTCAATTCAGTTTCAATCCTAGTTATCTCCCTTTTTACAGCAATTGGATTTAAAGATAAACGTGATATATTTTTATCAAAAACTTCAATTTGACTCGCAGACTTAAAAAATGCGAGTTGCTCATATTCTTTGTCGCGTTCCTTCTGCAATTTTTCTATTTGAGCTGATATTACCCCATATTTTGCAGCAATAAATTTTCTCTTCGCTATCAATAATTCAATTGCATCATTCAACCCCACTATATTGTTTTCTGTCACAGGAATTATATTGCCATCGGTAGTTCTTACAAGCAACTTCATATCTGCAACAAATCGTTTGAAACGTTTATTGTCTGTAAGAGTATTATCAATACGATTTAACTCAGCCTTTATTCTACGTTGTTCTATCAATAACTGGTCAAGTGTACTGTCTATAATTTCCTCATACGAATCAGAAACCACACTTCCTGCTTCACTTTGAATCTGTTCTCTATATTGTGCAACACTAAACATTTGTTTGTATTTTCCAAGTTCCCTTAATAGTTGCGCTTCTTTGGAAATCAAATCGGAACAATCTATGCCCGACAATCCCCGAATTAATTCTTCAATATTAAAATGAATACTACCGATAACAGTGCCTCGATTCAAAAGAGTCCAACCCTTCTCTTGATCCACATAATATGCGCCTAGTATATTTGAAAGGACTTCTGGAATTGATGTTCCAAATATTAACTCTTGTAGTTCGTATTGTTGTTCTGGTAAAACATAAGTTCTAAGTTCTTGCGAAATTACAACTTGAATAGATGTAGTATCATTGCGAATTAATTTTAGCTTACCGCTTTTTTCACATTCTATATCAAGTTCAACCTCACATTGATTGAATTTAATTTTACGTGTATTAGGAATATTATAACCTAAACCATATAACATAAAACGAAGCAACGTGGTTTTTCCTCTACTGTTTTTAGTACTATGGATTAAATTAGCAGTATTCGAAAATTCAATAGTTCTTTCAAACATTCCTTCTTTTAATCGAATAGATTTAAAAATCACAACTTTACTCCTTTCTTTATACGGTCAATCATTAATCTATTTCTGACTATATTATATAAAATAATCTGAATTAGTCCTCTTTGTGTTTCTTCATCTGCATTTTCTAATGTTAATTCTGAAATATAATCTTCCCATTTAGACAGTGCAAAATCTACACATTTTTCGGATGGTTTTTTTGCAGATTCGAATTCATTATAATCGCACAATACTTTGATGAAAAATTCACATCGTTCACAAGAAGAATCAATTACTTCTTTGTACTGGTGGACAATTTCTTCGTATAAACTAGTATCAAAACAATTGGCAAGTGCATCATCACACCGCTCAATGTCAGTTACAATTACCAATACTGGCCAAATTATATCCTTCTTATGTAGTTTTATATCAGTATTCGCTTTTGTTCCATTTTTAAAAACACCATCATGCCAAATCCTAAGAAGTTTTTTCCCAATACCAGGAATATTTAAATTGAGATCTCCTATAAAGTCATCTACAACTTGGCGCACTATCTTATAACGTTCTGCATCATTGTCGGTCTCAAACGGAAGAATCTGTATCATAAATTTTTGAGTATCTAAAGGTTCTTCAATTTCCTTTAAATAATCTAAAATCAATTTTTTTGAAGATTCTGGCAAAGAATTAAATTCTCTATGAGCTACACCTAAAAACAAGTTCTTAGATTCATCTTCGTTTAAGGGATTAGGTGAATTCGTAATTAGAATAAGTTGTTTCGCATTACTCTTTTTTGCTCCTTCAGACAATGAAACCATAGCCTTCTTCAAGTTTCTACGTACATTTTGAAAATCAGTGCTGCTTTTCTCTATCGCTTTCGCTTGAGCTAAGACATATTCATTGTTTTCAAGTTCAAGTTCAATGTCTTCAAAATTTCCTTCTAACCTTAAACTTTTCAAATACTCTATATTTTCTAACATAAGAACAATGGCGGCATTTACTTGAAAATCAAAGCCAAACATTACTGCAGTTGCTCTTCTATCCTTTGACATATAATATAAACCTTCCTTCATCCATTAATTGCTTGTTATTTTGTTTAGCTAAGCAGTATCGAAATTACAACATTACTTATACTGTTATAATACCATAGTTATGCATATATGGCAATATATACCCTCCCTAGATTTCTCTTATCTACATTCTGCTTTTATGATTCAATTATAAACTTTTATCTGTACAATAAAACTCCCATATTCAGCAATACTTTCAGCATTATTTTATTTCTAAAAGCATCCCTAAAATGTCCCACGTGCCCACCGAAAGCCTGTCCCATAAACAGGACTTTACCCTCAATTTCGCCACTTTCATTTCAATTTTTGCAAAAAAATAAAACCTTCTCCAGCCCAGTCACCGCAGGGCTTTCAGAGATTTTTTTAAAAGAGTAATTTCGGTGAAGCCCTCCGCCGCGTAACAGATTTAGGCAAACCCGTCAAAACAAACGGCATAACCTTCCGTTAAACTAAAAAGCAGACCTGAATTGGTCTGCTTTTTCACTTCTTTCCTATACTATCAACCACAGCATCCATATTATCAACAATGAATTGCTGTGCCTGCTTGTCATACATTACTGCCATATACTCTCCGTCTGAACCAATTCTCTTTTCCATGGTGATGCCAAGCTTTGCTCCCGATGCCGATGCAACACGCCTTTTAGATTGATTTATTTCCTGCACTTCAAGCACGCCTACACTCACCAGCCAATCGGCAATATTATTGTATGTAATATTTTTCATATCAGCATTAGCGGTCAATCTATTAATTCTTTTTGCGATTTCCGATATACTAATCGGATTATCCGAAAACTCAAACTTTACGAGCTGTTCATCTGCTATTGCAAAAGGTATCGTTCCCGACTTTTTTCTAATGGGCTCAATAACTCCACCGTTATCAATCACCTTTCCCAGCACATCCGCCACATAGAAAAAACACCTCGACAGCCTCACGTTATTTATGCAGTCATCGTCCCTAACCTCTGTATCGCTGATAGGGTCAATTCCGTTCGCCAGCTTTTCCATATAAGCCTTTGCTCTTTCTAACATTTCTAATTCTGTTGCCATTCATCTTCACCTCTTTCCGTATAGATTATTTTCTCAACAATATACTTTTCTTTCATCCACTCCGGAAGAGAATTAATTAATTCGTACAAATCATCTTTCAATTGCTGCTTTGTAAGGCTTTTCAAATGCTTAACGAGCATTTCATCCATCGCACGGTTAAGCTCTTCCCTTTCTTCTTCACTTTTTTCTACTTCTCTTATGTATTCTTCCGCTTCATCCGGAAAAATTGCAAAATACAACGCAACCATATGCTTACATATGATTCTTCTGCCTTTTGCATGTGGGCAATTACATGTAGACCTTTTAGGATGTGCTAAATCTATGCAAACATCATAAGCTTGGCCTTGTCCTTTCACTTTTCCTGCATACAGATTTACGCCTATTTCTTCATACAATTCAACTTTTTTATCGCAACAATATTCATATCCTCGCCATGTTGATTGTCCGCTTGCCAGTGAAATCAAACTCATACTTATTTTCGCCTCTACTTATCCCCATAATGATATCTGCAAGCTAATATATAAACATTTTCTGCATCTGATTTATATATCAATCTGTCTTTATCATTGATACGTCTGGACCAGAATCCTGCTAAATTTCCCGTAAGTGGTTCCGGCTTTCCTATCCCTTCATTTCCGTTTCTTGCGATATCCTCAATCAGGTTATTTATCTTTTTTAATGTTTTTCTGTCCTCTGTCTGCCAATAGACATAGTCCTTCCAGCCGTTCTCCGTAAAAATCTTATTCATTGCCATCTACCTCAATAAGATCATGTGCAGAGAATTTTCCTTTTTCCAACTGTGCCTTGGATTCCATCAACCAATCGTAATTCGCCTTGTTACCCATGATATAAGCATTTTCCATAAGGTTATTGTACGCTTCTTCCGAAATCATAACAACGTTTTTATTATCCTTGCGGGTAACAATCATTGTTTCATAATCATCTGTAACCATATCCATATATGTTTTCATATTCTCACGAAGATTTGTATAATTTACTGCTAACATTAATATTACCTCCCCTTCAAGTACAGTATCCTGTACTTTTATTATAACGTACAGAATATCGTACGTCAAGTCCCATTTTTAGTATATGCAATAAAACACAAAAAATTGCAACTTACTTGTCTCCTCCAATGTCCCGAAATTCCCAAAAAGTGTCCCAAAATTTCAAAATTTTAAAACCTCCTTCAACCCAGTCGTACCAGGTGTTTCAGAGATTTTTTTAAAAGAGTAATTTCGGTGAAGCGCTCCGCCGCGTCACAGATTTACAAAAACCCATCAAAACAAACGGCATAACCTTCCGATAAAACACATGAGGCAGCTTCACATTGTGAAGCTGCCTTACTTTTTTACAGACTTCAAAGCCTGTGTCATATCAAATATTTTTCTTCAAAGCTCTCAACAATATCGAGCAGTCTTTTATCCAGATAAGATAACGCCGAGCTTTTTATATCTTTATCTATACCATAATAAGCTTCTGCAACGGCACCTGTAATTGCTGCCAGAGTGTCACTGTCACCACCAATGGATATGGCGTTTCTTATTGCGTCTTCAAAGCTCTCCGCCTCTAAAAACGCAACCATTGCCTGCGGCACAGTTTCCTGACAGGTTTCATTAAACTCATAGGTTTCTCTTATTCCGTCAAGGGTAAAATCTATATTATAATAGCCTTGTATGTATTTCTTTATGACTTCCTTACCCTCTCCGCTTTTTGCCAGAAATCCGCTCCCTGCAGTTACTACCGCACCCTTTATCCCCTCGGGATGGTTGTGGGTAACCTCTGCCGTTAGCTTTGCCAGGTTTTCTGCTTCTTCAAGACTTTCAGCAACCCATATTACCGGCGATACTCTCATTGCAGAGCCATTTCCGTAGCTGTTATAGGGCATGGTCATTTTTTCTCTGACCCAGACCCGAAACCTTGACCCAAACCCGCAATAGGGATAAAGCTCGCCATAGCGATGCATGTTATTTACAAGCATTGCTTTTAACACGTCTTCCCCATCAGCTTTATCATATTCCAGAAAAACCTCTGCTATTGCTGCTGTCATCACAGTATCATCGGTAAAAAAGCACTCTTTATTAAACAGTTCGAACTCCTTTGTCTTTATGTTATCAAACTCATAAACAGAGCCAACAACATCGCCTGTAATTGCTCCTATCATTTTATCAGATTCCTCCTTCACCTATCGCCTCTCTCATAATTTCGTACACTGCGTCCATATCAGGATTTGCCTCATCATATTCCGAGGTGTGCCACTTTACCCAATCAAATAAAGTAGTATCCTTTTCGTAGTAGTCATCTGTGTACATATACATATTGGGGTTTACACCTTTTTCAAGCAAAAATTTCACCACATCCACATCTGCAACCACACAGGCACTTTGAAGAGGGCTATCGAAATCGTTTGTAACTCCAAAAAGGGCAGGGTTTGCACCAAGTGTTACCAATCTTTCCATGTCTTCTCTAAGCTTATCCGGGAATACGCCTTCAAATTCACGATTGTTCCAATAAAACCCTTCTACATATTCGCCAAATGGTGTTCTTCCTTGGCTGTCTATCACATTGAGGCTATGCCCCTCCTCTGCCAGAGCACAAAGCTTGTCAATATCCCCTGCCTCTGCCGCCTCAAACAGCGGCTTGTTTTGTTCATAGGTTTTATCATATATCCTTTGCTGATTTCCCAGCTTTAAAATTGCATCGTCTATTTCAACATAATAAGGCAGACATTCCTCAAATGAGTAGCGGTATTCTCTTTTTCTGAACTTATCAGCTATAACATCATAGCGGTTATTTTTAAACAGCTGTACATATTCATCGTCATAGTCAAATACGCCGGTAAACTCTATTCTATCCTTGCTCATTTCCGTACACTTAATATATTCCTTAATAACAAAGCCATCCTCGATAAGCTTTTTTATTATATCAAGAAGCTCTTTTTTCAATTCTTCAGGCGGATATTTCCACTCTATCGGATACAATCCGTTTTCCTTCTGCTGACCAAATTCAAAATCTTCAATATCAGGATGCTTTTCAAAAAGTATCTCCGCAGCTTTTTGATACACAGACTCAGCAAAAGCATACTCTGTCCCGTAGGACATTACAACATGTTTGGGTCCATAAGCATTTTCCACCTCGTACACGTTATGCGGCAAAAAGAACTCCACCTGCTTTCCTCTGCTGTAAAGTGTCAGGTCATATTTAAATCTTACAGGCAAAAGCGATTCTTTACTCATGTGTTTATAGCTGAGTATTATATTGCAGGCAAGATATTGTCTGTCATAGCCTGTACATTCATCTGTCCATACGGGCAGGTATTTCTTTTTATGACTCACATTTCAGCCCTCCCTATAGTTTTGTAAAATAGTATGTATCAAGAATCATTCCTTTCGGCCAACGCCTTAATCGGGAAAGATAATATACCCATTTCCAAGCCTCTATAACTGCTTCCTTAGGCTTCATTCCCTCTGTCAGATTACTCTCCGTATTCTTTTTAAGGGCATATAGCTGATTGCCTGCAGGAAAGGTCTTTAGCAGCACCATAATCCCATCTGTTTTTATTCCCAGCTTTATGAGGAACTCCGTAAGCTCTGCCCGGGATATTTCTTTTTTCACCTCAGGCACCTGTCTCTTCATCATCGTGAAGGTCTTCTCTATTAAAAAGTCCCTTTTTCAGGTCTTCAAAGGTTATAAGCAGACATTTGCCCTCTTCATCCACGCAATATACCTCACAGTAATCTATATAAGGCTGTATGCATAGTCCGATTTTATCTTCCAGCCACAAAACAATTCTTGATACAACCATAGCATTCAAAGCTTCACCTGTTATCTGATGTACGTCTGCCTTATAAGTATCCACATCCACCTTTTCAATCCTTTTGCCGATACATACAGAAAAAAGCACATCAGCATCGCAATTAGGTTCATTTATATATGCACCTATATACCAAGGGATATGGTTCATTCCAAAGCGATAGTATGGGTCCATAGGTGTGTCAATCTCAAAAACATCTCCATCTTCAAATTCAATCAAAAAGGGTTCGTCAATGATTGTGCTTCTGACAAATTCCATATCGGGCGCAATATTTTTGTATTCAGAACAAAGCTGCCGTTCCTCCTCCGACAAATGAGGCAGCTTTTCATATGCAGCACTTTCTATCCAATCCCTTGTCAGAAAATAGCTTAGCCCTATCATTCGCATTCTTTTTATTTTCCTGCCCACCAGATTAAGCCTTTCCAGCTCACCTTTGATTTCATCTGCACACTTAAAGCTCGGAGCAGACCACACTCTTGCAGAAAATATATTGTTTTCAAAATTATCCTTCATTTGTATCCTCCTATCAATAAACTACGCCTCCGCATCCCATCCTTGCAACAATTTTATCCGTTGCCTTCTCATAAACACTCATGCTCCAGTGGTTATTTTCATCAGCCTTGTAGCCTACTTCAAATTTCTCATGCTCCCTTAATATTTCAATTGAGTATCCGTCCTCCATCACAATGGGCACTTTTCCGTTTGCAAAGCAGCCACCATAGCCTAAAAGCACCAGCCAGATGTGTGTAATGTACAAAAATGCGTCAGGCAATTCCTCCTCGTCAAACGCAATCGGCATATAATAAACATCAAAATCCACCATGTCAAACAAGGTTTCGTATTCCAGCATCAGATCAGCCTTTCCTCCATGCTCCATGAAAAGGCGCATAATGTCTGCCGCAATATAGCCTCCTCTCACAAGGGCTATCTGCTCCATAACATTGTTCCCTTCAACAACTGCATTGGGGTCCATCCCATGCTTCAAAAACAATTCCATCAAAGAGTATAAGTACAAAATGTGAATTTCCCCATCTGTCGGTTTTCTGTTATTTTCCTGTATAAAGTCCACATAATCAAATTCTACAAAATCGATTATCTCTACAGAAATATCAACGAAAGCCTCCTGCGAAAGCTCATTTTTTCGCAAAAAGGCCTCAATTTCCGAAAGCTGTGGCGGCATGGTAAAAAACATACGTTTAATGCTATCAATCATTTCTCTCATAAATCTACCCATCCCCCTTGAGTATATATTACCAGACACTCCTTTTCTTTTGGTCGCATTCAATGCGACATTTATCTGCCTATGGTTCTTTCTCCCAATTTGTACAGCACCTCATTAATAACAGTTAAATCATACACCCTCTTAAGTATGAAATATTCAATTACAACATCTCTTTTTACAGAGTGTGACAACGCAAAGCCTGCGCGTGAATACAAATCCTCTGCCTCTTCAATGCTTAGCTTTAATCCCATCACAATAGCCGTAACAGTATCCTTGGAGGGGCTGTACCACGTGTCTGACACTATTTTCGAAAACAGCCTTCTGTCTATCCTTGCAGCCTTGTATACCTCCGGGTCCCTATAGCCTTTTTCCTTGATATGCTCAAGCATCGTCTCAGTAAAGGTTTTTTCCCTGGGTGTACCAAACATTTCCATAAAACTATCTTCTAATGAATAGTTTATCTCTTTTGTATCTTCAGCATCGCTCGAGCCTCCGCTCATGCTGAATTTTATTTCGGGAAGCCCATCACTCTTTGGTTGCACCTTTTTTGGTGCAGGCGGAATATAATGCTCCTCAAGATACATTGCCGCCTCTCTGCCACACTCCGTAATAATATCCTTTTTTAAAAATTTAAACATATTAGCACCTCCTGATACTTTTACCATTTTAATCATATCACAAACACCTGTCCCATAAAACTCCCACCCTTAATTTTGGCAGGCAGCAGCTCAATAAAAAACATATATTTTCACCATAAAACAAAAACAGCATACCCGATTCCTCTGAGTATGCTGTAAAAATCAATCAAATATGTTTTTTCTGTAATCACTTACTGATTTACCCAATGTAATTTCTATTGCGTGCTGTGTTTCGGCGCATTCCTTGCAAATGGTCTGGTCGTCATCGGATATAACGTCGGCTATTACATTAGCCTCATATCCCACGCCTACAAACCATTCCTCGCAGCCGTCACACTTGTGTACCAATTTTGGTGCGAAATACACAATGGCACAAATCACAACAACTGTCAGCAAAAATTTCAAAAGCTTTTTCATACAGTTCTCCTTATTTCTAAATCTATTCCAGGTCAAGATTTGTTATATACCATTCTTCTTCAATGCGGACATATTCAAAATATGCATTTGTTACGCTTTCTTCTCCTGAAATCTCATATGCGATTTCTGCCGAAGCAGTAGCGTTATTTTCTTCCACTTCCACATCGTTAACGGTAATCTTTATCGAAGAAAAGAACTCCTTTGAATTCTCCGGCATTTCGCTGAACAGTATTGCACCGAATTTATCCAGAAGCTCGTCTGTATCAGCATCCGTAAACATGCCTATAACACCTGTTATTGCCTTTACGCCTTGGGCTACATCAGGCTCGATGCAATCCAGCATTTCGTTAAGCTCAAGCTTATTGCACGATTTTTCAAAACGGGTTGTCAGTGCTTTAATCTCGCTTTGCTCACCGCCGCAAGCGCTCATGCTTAACACAAGCACAGCTAATAAAGCAAACAGAACAATCTTTTTAAAAATCCTTGTCATATTCTCTCCTCCTGAATTCATCTGAAAAATTTGTCACATCGCCTTTTACGGATGGCATATTCCGCAGGGCGAATATCCCCTGCTGATTGCTTCGTCACGCTCGCCCTTAAAGGGAGCTTTGTTTTTAGGCTTTATATCCTCTACCGACGAGCAATAGGTTTCATGGAACTTCATAGTGTTGTTGTTCAGAATATAATCAGCATCCTCATAGCTGACGCCTTCTGTCAAGCCGTAATCCTTTTCGTTCTTGACAGAATTATTCTGCACCTCATCCTTTTTTACCTCTTCTGAAGGATTTCCGGCTATAAGACTGCTGGTTCCGTCAAGGTAGTTAATCTCTACTCCGGGCTGAACATTTTCAATAAACACATTGAAGGCTATACCCTTGCCCTTATCCTCTACAGAAAACGCCTCCATCTGCACACCCTTTGCCAGCAGATTATCACCCTCAAATATGGGTGTTACCCTGTACATAACGTGGTTGCCTGTGTTTTTAACATATTCTGCAACCTTGTTTTCAAAGGGGAGCATTCCGTTCACGTTCATGTAACGGGTTCCTGTTATCAGATTTCTTTCGTTGGCATTTTCCCCCGTAAGCTGATATCCGATAAGGTGGCATCTGTTGTACAGATACTTACCGTCTATCATATCGTACTTGGTCAACTGCCATCCGGAAGGTCTTATCTGACCGATTTTCCCACGTTCCTCTGTAGGCATTATATCCTTACCGATACAGGCAACAGCCGCACCGCAACGGCCCAGATGGTCAAGCTCACTGTAATACTCAAAGGACTCAACCGAAAGCTCGCTTTTTTCAAACTGCGGGATATTGTCATTTAATACAGAATATGCCCCGTTTACAGCCTGCTCTGTGCAGGCTGTAAGCAAAGCAACAATACATATTAAAATCAGAAATAGTTTTGTTCTTTTAAAAGTCATGGCGATTCTGTTTCCTTTCACCATCAATCCGTCAATCTATCGGGTATTTGTCTTTCACAAAGGGTGAATCATCACATATAACCGTATTGTAAGAAAGCGGATAATTCTTTTCTACCATTCTGAAGCCTATGCCGTATTCGTCATCTCTGTTCCTTGTGATGTATTCCTCACGTTTTGCAACGGCAAATTCACCTACAAGATAAAGATACTGAATCTCTGCCCATTTTGCCATACCTTCATATATCAGCAGGCGTTTTTCCTTGGGGCATTTCTTAAAGCCTTTTTTACCGCCCCAGTTAACATGCTGCCATATATGTGTCAGTTCATGAGCAAATGTAGCAATAACCGAAATGCGAGGTGCTCCGTTTTCCAGGCAGATATGATAGCCCTTTCTGTCCTTTACGGCTGCACCCAAAATAAGAATGCTCTTATCGTCTACAACGTTTAAAGGGCTCTTGATTTTTTTCTTAAGCTTGCGCTCTTCCAGCACCTCTATCTGAATAGGAACATTGATAGTTGCTCCGAAAAACGCCTCCATATTTGCCTTTACTCTGTCGCAAAGCTCCTGGATTTCGCTCTTTACCAAAGAATTACTGCAGCCTGTGCAGCGGAGTCTGCCATCGGGAAGACGATTATATTCAACACCGGCAATCTCCAAGCCGCAATAGGAGCAGAACATCTTGTTTGACCCCTCTGACTCAGAATAGCTCCGGAAAGCCTCCTTGCCCTTTCTTGCGCGGAACAATTCGCCTCCGTCATAGCCAAGCTCCTGCAAAAGCTTTCTTGTGCCCTCAAGGTCAAGACAGCTTTTCTCCTTGTCGCCGTAAAGCAGATAGTAATTTTCATGGTAAGGATGAGTCTTGACATTTTCGCCTTCAGTCTGAGCATCGCTGCTCTCCTGATTTTGAGCATCCTCCGCCAAAGCCTCGCCATCTTCCTGCAAAGCTGTATCAACTACAGCTTCTTCTACAGCAGCTTCAGCTTCTATCTGTTCTTCTCTTAAAATATCATTACTCATTCTCTGTCACCTCCGCTTCAGCGTCCTCTGCAACAGCTTCCTCCTGCAAGGTGTCATTATCTTCAGTCAAAGCCTCTTCCACAGCAGCTTCCGTAGCCTCTTCCACAGCAGCTTCTTCTGCAGCATTTTCAACCACAGTTTCCTCTGCAGGAAGCTCTTCTGCTGTCTCTTCTGCAGGAAGCTCCTCTGTTGTTTCTTCTGCAGTTGCTTCCTCGCTTTCGACTTTCCTGCTCTTTTTGTCCTTCTTCTTAAACAAGGACTTGACCTTATCTGCAAAACCAAAAAGTGATTTTTTCTTTTTTGTTTCTGGTTCTTTTACTTCTTCAGCGGTTTCCTCTGCTTTTTCAGAAGGCTCGGGAGCCTTTTCGGGCGCCTTTTTGCTCTCTTCGATTTTTTCCTCGTTCCACTGTAAGTAGTCGGAAATAATCTGCAGAATTCTGTTAAGGTTACGTTCCACAGCAACCAGCAAGCCTATATCAAGCTGGCTGTCCTCGACAATATAAATACACTTGTCAAAGGCTTCCTCCGCATCATTAACCGTAAGGCTGTAGGTTGCGGGCACTTCACATTCGCCTGCCGTAACAGCCGAAATAAAGGGCTGGTTTTCTGCAAACAAGGTTACAAACACTTCATTAAGCAATACCGTAAGTGTCTTTTTCACAGACTCGGTAAACTGCTCTCCGAACCTGGAGAAATCCAGCTTCAGAATCTGCTTATTGAAATACCTTCGTACAGGAACAGCATTGATTTCAACCAGAACACCGTTCTTGAAATCGTTATGAGCCTTAAGCTTCCAGTAGCCGGAGGTTTCAACATCAAAATCAGCATACAGATAATGGATGTCGATGTTGTTCACTGTCTTCAGCGCGCCCATATCCTCGGACTTTCTGAGCTTGTTGAACACATAATTTCTTACCTGACGGTAGAAGTTTCTGCCGCTGATATGCTCAGAGGCGCGTCTTACCATAATCTTATTGTCAACTGTTGTTGCAATCATTTCATAATATTTGCCCTTTAAAGTGAAGAACTGACCGGGCAGATATTTCTGGTAAACATGACCCTTAAGCTCTGTGCCGATGTAATAATCCCGGTTTTCAACCTCGGCAATGTAGCCTGCGTTCTGCAAATCAGCCAGAATAAGCTCAATAAACTTTTTGTCTTCAATAGTGTAAAAGCTTTCAAACTTACCGCTGTCAACCACATATTCGCGCTTGAACACAAGTGTTGACGCCTTTTCAAATTTAACTGTGCCGTTTTCTGTTTCAATCACAAGCACTCTGTTACCCTCGATATCGGTTTCTGCGTTTTCGCTCTTTGAGAAAAGAATGCAGATTTCCTCCCATAGTGCAGCAGCATAATCTTCACTGACAACACTCATAAGGGTCAATTGTCTCTTAAGGTCCTTTTCAGACACATTTCCCACACACAAAAGCAGGCACAATGTAAATACAGAGTTACGCTTTGTTCTTGCATAGTCTGCTGTTATGTACGGAATAGCCTTCGGGTCGGCTGTGAAAATTTCAGTATTGTCGGACATATATCCACGCAGCATATATTCGGAGGAAATAACATTGACAAAGCCTTGTTTTTCGGCAATCGTGGCAAAATTTCGCCTTGCTTCAAAAAGGTTGTTCCTGTCATCCTCAACAGTTACGTAGGAATAATCCTTAACACCTTCATTACACATATTGAAGGATGTTTTAAAGTGCTGGTCAAAGCTTTCCTGTGTTGTAGGAAGGTTTGCGTACTTCAAAAATTCAAAATAGTACTGCTTGGATATCCAATGTGCATCAAGCACAGGATAAACGTCTCCGCCATACCAGATAGCTTCCTTAACCTGGTTTTTAAGTGCAACCAGAGACAGCTCCGCCCCAAGACCAAGGTGTCTGGAAATACCGGGGAACAATCTGTGCTGAAGATAATCGCCGTCTGCATTCCAGCACATAAAGGAGCTCATACCATGGGGATACTCTGTTGCCGAAACCTCTGTCAATTCTGTCATCAGAATATGGGACAGGGAGTCTACCAGGCCGTCACAGTTTCTGTCCATGGAGCAGAACGTGATTTTTTCATTTTCACCACAGCACTTGATAAGCAGGTTCAAGCCTATCTGGGCTGTAGTGACAAGCATGGAGGGCTCAACTATAATAACAAAGCCAACCTTCTTCAAAAAGTCCATGTTTGCCTTATGTATATCCAGATCGTGAACCCCCGAACGGGACATAATACCAATGTTTGGAACTTCCGCCTCTTCGTCAGAGGTGCCTGACGAAAGAACCGATATATTATACAGATTTTCTACATTTGTAACGGCTGTCATACCTTTCTGGCACCAGGCAATCAGATCCTCCTCTGTGCCATGTCTGCCCATAACAACAAGCACATTTTTGCCCTCAAGCAAGGTGCGGTTAACCGCATAAAATGCATAGGGAATAAGCTTGTCATAAAAAGGTGTATTGAACAAAAGGCTCTTTCCCTGTGCAAGGTCAAAGCCGGGGCGCAGATAGTCAACATTGGCAGCAAGGCCGCCGTCTATCTTTTTGCGCATAAATGCCGCATAATTCTTGCCTATATGGCCGCCTTCCTTTTCAATGCTTGCAAGCACATCCTCGCTTGAGCCGCCGCTGCCGCCCAGCATATTGATTGTTGTACCTTCAGATGCAAGCTTGTCGCCAAAAAGCTTCTTAAGAGGCTTTCTCAGAAGAGCATACATAGCAATATGCCTTGAGTTGTCCGCACTGGCAATCAGCGAATCCTTACCCTCGTCCTTCATCAGGCCGTCAGTATAAAACGCCAGCTCACTGATAACAATTATCAATGCCACAGGACAGAAGGGAACATCCAGCAGTCCTTTCTGACAAAGGTCAAAGGACCAGAAAAGCGAAGCAACAGCAAGAGCATAAACAGCATGATAAGCCACCTTAAAGAAGGTTCTCATCTGGCCAAAGCTCTTTTTAAGATACCAGCTTGTGTCAGCCTCGTTATACTCATAAAGCAGACCTGCAATTTTGCCCTTTATTGTGTCCGGCTCAAAGCCATCCTTAAAAAATGCAAGCACTGTTTTCTTTATCGAAACATAAGCTACCAATAATGCTGTGCTGAGAAGTATAAGCGCAATGGCAGAGCCCATACCTATCAGCTGGCTTTTAAGTCCGTTCAGATATTCAAAAATCTCATAATTGGTAAGGAAGCTTTCAATGACTTGCCCGAAAGTAGCAGTAATGTTATAAAACATATTTGTCAGTGCAAACATCACCCAGAAATACACAAAGGCAACAATGGGCATAACAAACTGCTTATATCGCAGATTCTGCTTAAAGTTGGCCTTCCGGTTCAACCACTGAAACAATATAAACGGGGAAAATATCATAAATAACTTTATATAATCAAAAACATCACTTATCATACATTTCCTCCATTCTTACTGTAATATTGGTTATATAACCCGAAGGTACAAGCACCTGGTTACCGGGCTCCAGAAAATCGATATTTCTGCAGAAGCCTGCCATAAAGGGTGCTGCATAGGTATATTCGACTCTCTTTTCAAAGTCGAAATCATAGGGCTGAATCATAGTATTGTCAAAATACTTGCTGTCGGCAATAAATTCGCTGTATGCTTCCGAAAGCTCTGCACGCTTTTTCTTGATATCCTCCTGGTGCTTTCTGCGGATACGTACACTCTTTGTGGATTCGTCAAGGTTTTTCTGTGCATATCGTTGCACCTTGAAGCCTCGCCTTACGTTGCAGGTAATACTGAAATATCTGGAAAACTTTTTCATGTTTTCGTTTAGCTCTGTCGCAATTTCACGCATTGTTTCGTTGTAATCTTTTAATGCCGAGCTCAAAGGCAGTTTCAGAACAAAAAGTGTTATAACAAGCGCAATCGCTAAAATCGCAACGGATAATCCCAGCATCTCCAACGCAGAGGAAATCGCATCGGAGTTGCCGAAGTTTGCCATAATGAAGGGCACATACAACAAAGCTGTCAGTGCCAGAATAATTACTGACGCCAGAATCGTTGTAAGGCGGCTCATTCGTCTTTCAAGTATATCCTTTACAGCGTTTGCCTTTTCCTCAATCACAGCCTCATGCTCAGACGCACGTGTTATTGACGGAGGCATGCAGACAATCATTTCATCCTCGGCGTTTTCCGTATAGTCGCGGATATCGTCAAGCTGAAACTGTGTAAGCCTGCTTATATTAGAGCCTGTAAGCTCACTGTTTACATTCAATCTTTCGATGCCTTTTTTAACGGAACGACGTTGCTGTCTTATAATGCTGCCGTAGGCCTTTTGCGTGCTTTTTACATCTCTGCCCCATTCGTCTGTTTCTCCCTCGGGGGATTTAGGCATAAAGGCAAAATCGCCCTCGGCGTAAAGCGCGTCAAAATCGCAGTTTTCATCAAGCTTCACATCTATATTCACAGGTGAGCAAAACAGCGATTCTGCAGCCTTATCGGTTAACTCTCCGGGGATTTCACTACAGATACGGTCAATCTCATTTTCGATAACTTCATAGGTCTGAGCCAGCTTTTTATCGTATGAGGTCACTATAGTGAACAGCGGAGTGTCATCCTCTTCACATTCCAGAACATACAGCTTTCGGGACTCCATAGTGCTGCTCGGTACTGTATTTGTGGCAAAAATCAGCAAAGCGGATAAGAATCTCACCTTTTCAAAGCGATAATTCTTATGGGTAGCAGGCAAAAGATCAAACACCAGAAAACGCATTTTGTCAAAATACATATTGCGGTCACAGAACTCCGAATACTCAGTAGATGCATAAGTATTCCAGAAGGATTCGGGATTGAAAAATCCGTTGTCCGTAGTTCTTTCGGAAATACAGTATATTTCCTTGGGATACGCAATATTAAAGGTGCTTTCCGCAACAAATTCCCTGCGGAGGATTTCCTTTATTTTGACCTCGCCGCGATACTGCTCACGTTCAAATCTTTCCAGTCTTGCAACAGGATTGATTTCTCCGCGGGTAATCTCATTAAGAACCCAGTCATGAACATTGTCTTTTCTGTCCACATCGTTAAGGACAAAGTCTGCAGGACGGAAGCTGAGCCAGGTAGCAAGCCTCTGAAGCGGAAGCTCCATAGCCTTTTTGTATATTGCCTCCTTGGCAGAAAGCAGCTGGCTGAAATATGCACTCCACTCTTCCTCCCATTTCTGCCAGTTTGTCTCGGCAGTGGGATTTCTTGTGGGTTCACTCAAGCCCTCCAGCTCATCAGCATTCACTATATCAAAAGGATTCTTTTGTCTTGATTGTGCTTCGGTACAGCTGTTTATAATAACAGCCTTCCATTCTTTTTTCCTTCCCACCGCATCAATGAGCCCGGGGACAGCCTCATTAAGAGTCTGTCCCTGGGGGTTCCAAGCGCAAAACGCCAATGCGTCGTTCTCCAAAAACGGCTCGAAAAACAGTTTGTTTTCCAGTCTTATGGCATCAATATGATGTTGTTCAGCTATTAAAACTGTAAACAAATCTCTCATCTCCGTTCTTTTTGATTAGTTATTCTTGTTTTCAACAAATTCCTTTGTTACTCTGTCGAGCAATTCTTCGTAATCCTCAGGCTCGGGAGACGCAAGAATAACCTCTCTGATCTTTCTCTGGATAATATCAATTACGGGGTTTTCTTCGGCAACAGGAGCACGCATATATTTCTCGTAAATAGGATAATTTCTCTTAAGAAGGTTGAGTTCGTCTGTAAGACGTGTACAAAGCACGAACTTAACGTCCTCTTCCTTTTCCCACTTGGAGTATTCTTCGCGGAATACATCAATAACAGCATCAACCATGGCTGTAATTTCAGAAATAAATCTGCCCGAGTTAGGAAGCGAGCAGTAGAACATCAACGGAATTGCAAAGAGGCTTGTGGGATTTTCCACATATCTCTTGCCATCGTCCGCTCTCTGTTCATCACTATTTCCTTCCTTAGCTCTTGCTTCCATATTCGTACGGATTTCTTTCTTAAGGTTGTCAAGAGACTTCTGGCTGCCATCATAATGTTCATCATGCTTAGCTGCATCGGGGTACTCTGCAATAAAGTGCAATGCATTGAAGGTTGCCATATCGCGGAAGAATTCTGTATCCTCATAGTTACAGTTCTTAGCTTCGCTCATAGCTCTCTTACGTGCCTTAATGAGTGAAATATCCTCTACAACCTTTGCATTTACATACAAAGCGTCAAGAATTTCATAGAATTCATCACAGAGTGTGCCGTTAGGTACCAAAAGCTCAACCTCTCTGTTTTCCGAGTCTCTGTAACGGAATACCTTCTTGCCGTTTGCAACAACGGAAAGAGGTCTGTGCTGGATTGCATTATGAACAAGACCGTAGATAAATGCTTTGTGAATCTTTCTGATAACCTGTGTCTGATAATCAAAGTCAAGCTCGGGCATACTCTTTATAGAATCCCAGCTCTTGTCAATATGTGTGGAAATAGCTGCATTCTTTGTGGAGTCGGGACCTATGCTGCGGCCATATTCCGTATATGCTCTGTGGTAAGTACCTGCTGTCTTTGCGCCTGTTTCTGTCTCAAAGGGAGCAGCAAACTTCTTGAGCTTGTTGGGAGTAAGGTTATAAAGTGCATTGTAGAAATGAATTTCGTACTTGGAAATTGTTTCAACAGCTTCACCATTGGGCATAAGGTCCTTAACTCTGAACTTTCTGTTGTCAAGGAGAACCTTATTGTATGCGCAAACCTTGATTTCTCTGGGTTCTTCGTTAACTGCACGCTGAATGGAGGGAGCTGCAATTCTGCCACCCATGCCGATAACCTCTGCTATATGACGTTCAGCATCTGCAACAGATACCTGTTCAAATACCTGAGTATCGCCATCGCTTTCAGAGCGCAGGCGGATTCTTTCCTTCAATCTCTGTTCAAGCTCGATTGCACTGATGATATCCTTATCGATATCCTCGCACTTTTCACGAACACTCTTCTTAAAGTAACCGAGCAGGATATCATCAAAGATATCTACACGACGGTCAGCTTCGATATAGCCTTCGCCGGAAGCATCAAGCTCAAGCTTGAAGATAGCATTGTTCTTAACTGCATCAAAGATGCTTGCATTTACATCAGAAGTAAGCATTGTTGTTTCCTTCTGAGCCTTCTGCAAGGAGTACTTACTAAGCTCTGTAAGAAGCTCTTCTGTTGCACAGATATTAACAGTGGAGTCACCCTTCTTATACTTAAGCTCGTCAACAAGGTCAATCTTCTTGCGGCTGAGCTCCTTAACCTTGAATACAAAGTTGCTGAAGAAAGCGTCAAACTGAGCAATAAACTCGTTGATATAAACGTAGCCCTTTACATAAGCTGCGTGAGCCGCAGACTTCTTGCAGTAGTTTTCAAGAGCTGTGAACATAGAGGGAACAGTCTCATTTGCTTCGTCATAAAGCTTGCTGTAGCCCTTCATCTTATCGATAAGGCTGGGCTTCTTTTCAAGCTCTGCAAGACCTTCAAGACCAAATACCTTTTTCTTTGCAAACTTGAATGAAAATTCCTTTTCTCTCTGATTAGCAATCTGTGTAAGTGCAGTTTCTTGTGCGCTTGCGCCTTCCTTGATGCCCTTTTCAAAGGCTTCCTTCAATGCATGCAATACGTATCTGATTGCACAGGGATGGAATACATCGCCCTGAGCATTCTTGAAGAGAGATTCAATACAGAAGGTATCCTTTATATTGATAGTTTTCTGTTCGCTTGTAAAAATAGATTCTGCCCAACGTGTTGCAATAACCTCAGTTGCAGGTCTGCCGCTCTTATCCTTGGTTGTTATTGCATTGTATAAGGAGGAAAGTGCGTCATGAGCGTCGCTGATTCTTGCATCGCTGCCATCGCCGAAATTGCCGTTACGCCATGCCTGTGCAGCCGCATAAAGATTCTTGAGCTTGGGTTCAGACAAAACAGAAGCAAATACTGCAGCTTCAAAGTCTGCCTGGAACTTTCTGATTCTTGCATCAATACCTGCAAGCTCATAGGTGTTGTTCAAATCTACAGAGAAAGCGTCTCTGCCGGATGCGAGTGCATCGTTATACTTTCTTTCCTTGCTGTCCCATGTAGAACGGGGAATACCTCTCTTCTTCTGTTCAGCCTGGTAAAGGGATACTGCTTTGTCATACTTTGTCCACTTTGTAGCATCGCCTTCGCCGCCTATGCTGTCAATTGCAAGGTCGTATGCAACATAGTCTGCAATTTTTTCATAGGGGTAACAGATAACGCCCGCACCGATACCGCCAAAGCGGTTTCTGCCGTAGTTACCGGGCTTTGTCATTTCCTTGATAATATTATCCTCTACAGAGAAAGCCTTCTTCTGCATAGGGCCAACGTTCTGCTCATAAAGTGCCTGAGCAGCCTGGTCAATATACTGACCGATGCTTATCATTGTACTGTCCTCAGCATCCTGACCATCCATAAGGAAGCAGAAGTCCATGGGCAACAAAGAAAGCTTCTTCTGATTGTCGCTGCCTGCAATAGATACGTTAATACCTAAGTTGGAGAACTGCTTCAGGTCTTCGTCAAGGTCAATAAAGCCGGAGCCCTTCATCATGAATGCGTTGATTTCCTTAATTGTAGCATAAGCGTTACGAGCCTGGCTGTCACGCTCTGTCTGGGAGTCAATAACACTGTCAAGTGTTTCGGGCAAAAGCACCAACGCACGAACAATCAGGCTTGTGTTGGGGTACTTTTCCTTTATGTAATCACGGATAAACATCGAAAGGGGAAGCATCATACCGGAGCCTGTACCACCGGATGCTGTAGAAGCAATTACAACACGCATTGCCTGCTTCATGTCCTTACCTGTTTTTCTGAACAAATCGTCAATAGCATCGTACAAGGGACGGATCTTACCTGTCTTGATTGTTGCATTCAATGCAAGACGCGAAATTGCACGCACCTGACCTGCACCCTCAGAAACTGTCTTATCGTACATAACCGCATTCTTGGGGAACCACTTTTTTCTTGCTTCGTCGTCATAGTCAAGATAGCTGCCTACTGTCTGTGTGTTTGATGTCTGTACCCAATAAATCTTGGTTTTTCCGTTCGCAACAGACGAAAGGTCATTAACGTTTGTGTCAAGACACAAGAAATTAATGTTTTCCCTTTCGGCAGGAGCACACAGCTCGGCTACCTTCTTAACGATCTTACAGCCTGTACCGCCTACGCCTACAAATAAAGTAGGAGCAGACACTTCATTTGTCTTTAAAACTTCCTTGTTAACTGCCATTTCTTTTTCCTCCTGTGTATTATATTTTTAAATTTATTTCTTTTTAAAACTCAATCTGACGGTTGCTGTATAGCTTTCCTCCGTACCTACATTGTTTATCATACCGATATAGGTAATTGTGTTACCATCTCTTAATTCAAAGTTCTTGAATTCTCCGGATGCAGGCATCAGCTTATGGGCTTCTTCGTCATAAACAAACTGTGTAGTTCCCACCATCAGCTCTGTAATTGTTCCCGAACCGATTTTTCTTATGCTCTTTGCATCAACCAAAGCACGTCTCTTTTTCTGCGGTGTCATAAGATAGCTGTCTGTACCGGGCTGAACGCTCATGGAAACACCAACCTTCACACCGGAAGCCCTCGTATAAACTGTAAGCGTGCCTCCGCTGATTTCAGCCTTATATTCACAGTTGCTCGAAAAATCCTCGCCGCCAACGTTCATGGAGCAGTCACGCTTACTATCATGAAGCTTTGTGGGAAGACAGGGAATGTGCGAAACAAAATAGATTATAGCTATAAGAAGCAGTATAGCCAGAATAAGAATCAATCTTTCCAGCCACAACGGGAGTCCGCTGAGCTCAACCTTACAGCTTTCTTCTGCAGATACCTCTCGTCCCAAGTTGTCCTTTTGTGTAACCATGGCGGTAATCTGGTATTTGCCCTTTTCCTTGCTGCCGGAGGAGTCAAGCTTGATTTCAAATGCGCTTTCCTCTGCCAGAGGTATAATAGTATAGCCAAGACCTTCACAATCCGCTGTTATATTCAAGGTTTTGAATTTCTCGGGCGAAAGCTTTGCTCCATTGGAGGTTACAATTGCCTTAATGGGCTTTCCGCTATCTATCTTCGAGGTCTGGAAATGCTTCTGAGGCACCCTGAAAGTAATTTCGGGCTTTATAATATTATCTTCAATCTTATAGGTCAAGGGCGCTGTTCCGCTTGTCTCGGTACTGCCGTCTGCAGTATAGAATGCATGGATTGTCACCGTACATTTACCACACTTTGTGTTAAGAGGCGCCGAGGGGTCCTTATAGTGCAAGGATAAGTCAAAATGGTCATCCTGGAAATCCTGCAAAATTTCTGCATTGCTCTTCTCAGGCTCCCACTTAAGGTCAACCTTTTCAAGCTCGCTGCCTGTAAGCTGAACATCCTGATAAAATACCTTTGCAGTATAGGTTCCGCCCTGCTCAAGATTACTTAATTCATAAACAGGGTCACCGCCTGTGATTTCGAGACGGATATCACCTACAGGACGGGCAGCAACCTTCAAGGAGCCATCAGGCCATCCAAAATCCTTTGCTGTCTTTGTGATAGAATATCCGTTAAGGTATGATGCCGTAAGCTCTGCCGTAAATGTGTCACCCACATCAAGAGAAACAGGTGTTTCACCGCTGTTACCGCTGTGGCTTATGCGATATTCTTTATCGTTTACAACATACTTACCCTCATAAGTGGGGTCACCTAACAAATCCGAAGAAATAAGCTCTCCTGTCTTTGCGTCCTTAAGGCCGAACTGCACCTTATAGTTGCCCTTGTACAAGGATTCGGGGTCAACCAGATTGCCGTCCTCATCGGTAAATACAAAGTCAAGGTCCGCATCGGGCTCATAATAAATTTCTACATTTGATGCCTTGCCGGAATACGAAATGTCATACTCGCCTGCGGAGCAGTCTGTATATGTAACCAGCATACCCTGCAAAGTGTTATCAACGGCATTTTTATAGTTTCCTGCCCCCGTCTCGGAATACTGGGTTTTTGCGCTGCCGGAAGCTGTGGCAGTTGCGCCGTTTTTACCTGTTACCTTAACATCCGATACGTTTTCGCCCTGAACAAAAACAATCAGCTTGCTGAGTGTAATGTCAAAGTCAATCGTGTTGTCGGAAATGTGTGAGGAAGGCAATGTGTCTCTTGCGAATATTTTGTTACACATCATTGTAAGGACCGACAGAACCTTATTACTGTCAGATGCATTCTGTGCAAAATAATATTCAGAATCTACCTCAGGCATATCCTTACCCGAGCCGATACGTAGATACAGGATATTCAGATCAGGTCCTACGCTTGCACTGAATCTTTCTTCGAGCTTTTCCTTGGATACACCTGCCGAAAGCTCTTTCCCGTCCTCATAGAAAACAGTACCATCCGTTAAAACTATAAGATAATTCGCTGTTGCCTGAGATGAGGATAACGCCTTTATTGCCGCATCAATAGTCTCTATATGAGTATCCTCAGCTTTTTTTGTAAAAATATTTCGTATCTGTGATGATTGTGACGGGTCAGAAATAACAAATGGCGAATCCATTGTATATTCTTTTCCGTTTACTTCTATGGGGTTCATAGGATGAATGGAAAGGGAGTCCCCCTTGTTCAACATAGAAGCAAAGACCTCCATAGCATAGGTCGCTCTGCACCACGCCTTTTCGCCCTTGTAATACATTGTGCCGGAATTATCAAAAACAATCGCTATGTTTCGTTTAATTTCGGCCTTTGCTGCAGAAACAGGCAGTGAGCATACAAGCATACTGAGCAGAAATACAACCACCAGCATCCGTGTCAACAACTTCTTCACATAACCACTCCTTTATTCATTTTTCAATTATTCTTCATCAGGCAGACACATATCGCAAGGAATATAAAGTCCGCCCTCAAAATCGTCCTTGGTCAACTTCTGAACATTAGTCTTGTTTTTAACAAAAATACACTCCTGCTTGTGATAGTGATTTCCTGTTGACGTAATGTAAAGATTGTCCATATATATTTTACTCTGCTCTGATATCAAGGATACAATCAGTACTCCCGCTATCAGACACAGCATTATTACCGAAGCAATCATGGTCTTGCGATGAACAGCTATAAAATCCCGCGTTTTTCTCATAGCACTCTTTTGTAACAGATAATGAGAAAACTCATTTGCCTCGTATTCTTCCTTAACATCGTTACCGATAATTGTCCCTGCGGCAAAATGACCGCATACAATATGTCCTATTTCATGTGAAAGAACCAGGATTTTTTCTTCGGTGCTCAGATCCTCGTTGACAAATATAAGTCGATAATCCTTGCTCACATATGTAAAGCCTCTTGATTTCAATATTTTTTCACTAAGCTCAAGATTGCGGATAATAGTGTCAACATCAGCATCATTTGCTATACTGTTGAACTCTATAATCGTGTATCCCATCTGCATTGCGGCTTTTTCTATTTCCGAATAATCCAAGGTCCTTAACTTATGTTGCTTTATAAAAATGTTTGCTTTTCTCTTTATGTCATTACTCATTATTCAGCTTTTTCCTTTTTATATTTTTTATTGCCTTAGAGGTGTTCTGTTGCTCCTCCGAGGGTTCCTTTCTCGACCAATCCATACCTTCAAAGAACTTTATAACAGCCTCGCCACTCATGCCGCTGCAACGGGTATATTCCACCATCAGTAGTGTCCTTATGGTATTAAGTGCCTGTTCGTCAAGGGCTTCAACAATATTTTTGCTGTCAGCCTTAAACAATAGTCCCAACTCAAAATCCTTAGGCTCATCTCCGTCATTGAACTTTTCAATCAGTTCGTGAGGGAAGCCCTTCATCTCCCTGAGCATCTTATGTGTTTTTCTGTTACAATCATAAAACCACACAAGGGAAAGATAAGTGTCCCAGGACATCTTCCTTGTTTTTCGCTCAATAGCGCCATAGGTTTGTCTGGATGTGCCTATGATGTTGGCAATTTCCTCCTGGGAAATTTCTGCCTTTGCCCTCAGAAGCTGTAACTCAGGTGTCAGTTTTTCGATCAATTCGGCTTTTTCTTTTTCAGTAATACAATATTTTAATACCTGCTCCATCCTTTTAGCTCCTTTCTACAAAGCAATTCACTGATTCACATAGGGTATCGCTCATATTATACCACGATGGTGTTATTTTTGTCAACAGCATTCAACATCTTTCGCAAATTTCAGACATTTTTTTACAAATACCTTGTGGTCAACCAAACAAAAAAGCGACCGCTTCCGGTCGCTTTTTATTATAAATCTCTTAAGAACACCTTGATTTCGCCATCAAGCGGCATTTCAAAGGTCACATCAGTTTCCTCGTTTGCTTTTAACTCAACAGTTTTTGTGTATACCTTAACAAGATGGTTATCCATGTACACACCCACTGCAAGAAGGCTCTTGGAGTCTTTTTTTCCATGCACACGCACAGTTACCCTGCTTTCTTCCTGCTTTACAACATAAACCTCGCCCTTTATGCTGTCATCACGCACAGCAAAGGATGAAAGCTGCTGCGATGCCGACGAATAGTCATAGGTTGTACCCCCAAAAATTGCAATTTACTTGTCTCCTCCAATGTCCCAAAATTCCCAAAAAGTGTCCCAAAATTCCAAAATTTCAAAACCGCCTCCAGCCCAGTCAGCGCAGTGCTTTCAGAGATTTTTTTAAAAGAGTAATTTCGGTGAATCGACATTTCGAGTGCGTATTATCCATATTTTTACCTATTTTTATATTGCGTATTATCTGTGTTTTTCGCATTTTTATATTGCGTTTTATCCCAAACGTGGTATACTATACTTAAAGAAGGTGTTATTTATGATTTTTAAAAGAAAGATTTACAACCAATTACTTGACTGGAAAAATAACAGCTCCGGCGAAAAAGCTCTCCTTATCGAAGGTGCTCGTAGAATCGGCAAATCCACCATTGCTGAAGAGTTCGGAAAAAACGAATACAAGAGCTATCTCCTCATTGACTTTAACGATGTAAGCCGTGTGGTCATTGATGCTTTTGAAAAATACTTAAACGATTTAGATACATTCTTTATGATTCTCAGTACAGAATATAATGTCACTCTGTATCCCAAAGAATCACTCATCATTTTTGATGAGGTCCAGCAATATCCAAAGGCTCGTCAATCCATTAAAAAACTTGTCAAGGACGGTAGATTTGATTATTTGGAGACAGGCTCGCTTATCTCAATCAAGGAGAATGTAAAGGATATAACCATCCCCTCTGAGGAAAGACAAATCAAAATGTATCCTTTGGACTTCGAGGAGTTTGGTTGGGCTCTCAACGAAGAATTCCTCATCGAATACATTAAACGTTGCTTTAAAGAATTAAAACCTTTGGAAGAAGATTTGCACCATAAAGCCATGCTTTTGTTTAAGCAGTATATGCTTGTTGGCGGCATGCCTATGAGCTTATCAAAATATCTTTCAAGCAATCGTAGCTTTGCTGCCGCAGACGAAGAAAAACGAGACATTTTATCGCTCTACAGAAACGACATTAATAAAGCTGATGCGAAGTATCGTTCTAAAGTAGCTTCTATATTTGATCAGATTCCCGGCTTTTTATCTCAGCATGAAAAGAGAGTCAAATTATCAAACATTGAAGCTAAAGCAACCTTCCCTATGTATCAGGATACGTTCTATTGGTTGGGTAATTCCATGATAGCCAATGAGTGCTTTAACTGCAATGACCCCAATGTAGGATTATCACTTAACGAAGACCGTACTTATATAAAGTGCTACATGGGAGATACCGGGCTTTTGGTAAGCCACGCATTTAGTCAAAACGAAATCTCTGATGGCGAACTATACAGACAGATTCTCCACGATAATCTTGCTATAAACGAAGGAATGTTATTTGAAAATGCTATTGCACAGTGCTTGGTAGCAAATGGCTATCCTTTATTCTTCTACACTCACTACGATGACAAAAAGCACCGAAACGATATTGAAGTCGATTTCATAATCTCAAACGGCAGTAAAATCAAACCCAAAATATTCCCAATAGAAGTTAAGTCGAGTAAACGTTATACAACTACATCCCTTGAAAAATTCATGGGTAAATTCCGTGAAAGAATCGGCAAAGGATACATTATCCATACTAAGAACTTAGTCGTAAAAGATAGCAATATCATTTGTATTCCATCTTATATGACTTTTTGCTTATAATTTATTCCCTGCAAACAACAAAGCACATCGATTCCTCGGTGTGCTTTGTTGTTTATCCCCATAATGATATCTGCAAGCTAAAATATAAACATTTTTTTCATTCAACTTATATATCATTCTGTCTTTGTCGTTGATACGTCTTGACCAAAATCCGCTCAAATTACCTGTAAGTGGTTTGGGTTTTCCGATTCCTTCGCTTCCGTTTCTTGCAACATCTTCCATTTATATCATTAAATTGGTATTGCTTATACAATTTATCTCCTCCCATTTGTCAACAATTATACTCCTACAATCACTCTCATCTCGAATTTTTAACAGATCATCTTTTGTGATAACTATAATATAGATATTTTCTCCACACAAACGATATATTTCTTCTTTTGCATCTTTGGTTATCCCACTATACGCAAAGAGAATAATCGTTTTATTCCCTTTCAAGTTAGCTATATGTGCTAAATTTCGAATTACGCCAATATCAACTTTCTCCAGTTTTTGCATTCAACTAATATATATGCTCCCATTTTCCACAAATCATTCGACAACGACGTATTTGCAACACTTATATCTATCTCCTGATACTTCGTACGAATTCGTTTTCCTGTTATTGTTAATCCTTCTACATATTGTAAAATATATTCGGCAACTCTTTCCCATGCAATACCTTTATCATATTTCGCAAATGTTTCGGATGCATCAAGAAGTTTTTTGAGGTGATTTTTCGAGAAATTTTCTAACGAGTTATTTAATTTTCGTTTTATTCCGACGTTCTCATATATGTATGGCAAATACACATATTTTGTATTCATTAATTTCAAAATATCTTTAGAAACAACTTGTTCGTCTTTTCCTTGCAAATACAGCCTTATTTGCTCTATATTAGCGAGTAAAGCTCCAATATATAACTTCATATCTATTATTGGCGGAGCGTATTCCACTGTGCAAATATGCTCTTCCAAAAACCGCAACAGCCTGTTATAAGCATTCTCTATCTTTTTAGCAGTCCACTTTTCGTCAGAAACTGCACATGCATATAAGAATGCTTTGTTCCATCCTCGAAATACTCCTATAGGCGAAAAAAATTTTCCATAAGCATATACCGGATTACCTACAACTTCATCTATCTGGCCAGCCGTCATCAGGTCCACATCATAATAACCGACCCTTTCTCCTGTAAAATGAGGCTGTCCTTCAAGAGAAAGTTTTAATCCGCCTTCAAGCACTATATTCCAGCCATTATCTTTCCGGTCAGGCAAAATCCCAATTATCATTCTTCCAATTATTTCTTTCAACAAAAATGATTGAATCTTTGTCTGTTTCCCTAGTATGATAGGTTCTTCTTTCTCCAACCAAAGATTTAATGCATCTATAATCACTTGCGGTTCCTCGACCTGTTCATCATAAAATATTACTGCCAAACATTCTTCGTTTTGAAGAATATCATACGTGGGCTTGTGTATATTTATGCAACAAAAATATTCCTGAATCAACCTATAAAATGTATTCCCCATTAAGTCCAACCACTTGTTTGATTTTTTTATTCTCTTTCCTTCAATAATATCTTCATAGTTTTTTCGGATTCCTTGAATAATTATTTCTTTGACATCATTCACTTTGTCCTTTAGTCCCAATACACCAAAAATTTCTATTTCACTATTAAAGCTCTCCATATATTCAGTTAGTTCACAAACTCTTTTATAAAATTCATTCGGTAGCAGTTCATATGAATTCACATGCTCTATAAATATCTCGTCATTTTCTTCCTCTCCACAAATATAAAAGTACACTAACCCTGCAGAACATAGTTTCTCTTTACTCTCTTTCTTCATCAAATTATTCTCCCTTGTAATGCTTTTTTAAGGCTTTCAGCAATTTTTCTAAACAATCATCATATTCATAACTATCTCTTATTCTAAAATATTTTACATTTGATATCAGCATCGGAGGAGCTGAATCATCTATAATAACAGGATAAATTAAACAATTTTCTTTTTTACTAGCCTTATGATAGAAAGCACTCCATTCATCATCACAATATACCGATTTTAAATAATCTTCAGATATAATCATTACTAATGCATTACAACTTTCCAAGGCTTCATTAATTTTCTGGTTTATCCTATCTCCTACATCAATTGACCAATCATCCAAAAAAATATGATACCCTGATTCCATCAAATCAGTAGCTATCGCTCTTGCTATCCCCATGTCCCTCGATGCATGCGAAATAAACACTTGAATCTTGTTGTTGCCTCCAATTGTATTCATAGATTTAATATACCTTTCCGTCAAAATATTAGAGCAAAAAATATACTCTTCTAACAATTCATTTCTTTTTCTCTCATGCAAACCATCTAAATTTAATTCTGTATATATTTGTTGAATTCGCGTTGTCAGTGCAATGGTAGAAATATTATTCGAGATGTTTTTGGAGGGAATTTCATAGTACCATTGTGCTATATGGATATCTCCAAAATAAATAATTGCCTTATTGTCATCATCGTCATCATAAAGACCTACGCGCCCCTTGTGTTTTCCTTTTGTTACAATAACCGGACCGTAATAAAGGCTCTCCTTTTGCTTTGCGTTATCCTTTTCTTGAATGGCAATATCAATAGCTATGTTCTCTTTGTTGGGCACGAACTGCACTGCTTCCGATAGTTCTTCTGTAAAGACCTCTTTATTTGATAACAACATTAATTCTAATTTCTCTCGCTCACTTTTTCCTATCTGCATTATTTTTTGATTACTTCTTCCAGGAGCTCCCAGAAAAACATTAAACAACTCTTTATTCTCATTATTTTGGTTTATATAAACATAGTTATAATTATTAAGATATGAAAAATTTTCATCCCATTCTATATGGTTTTCCCAGGTATAAGTAACCGGCGAATAGCCTCTGATAGGAGGATCTGCCAATTCAGAGATGAGCCAGTCCCTTCCTGTTTTCTCAACACAGCGAAGTTTTCCTCTTCGTATCCATTGTCTCACCGTCAATGGTTTAACATTATGTAACAATGCAAATTCATTCACCGCGAGCATTCTGGATTTTAAATTCAATAACTCATAGGTTGCACCAATAGTCATATTTTTTACGCAGCATTCCTCATCATACTCGATTTCTTCGCAATAGCACATTTGTAATTTAATACCCTTGTTTGTCAAAAAATATTCATAGTACCACCATTTTTCAAGTTCAGGCATTTCTGAATTATTCACTAACTCTATAAAATCATCTAAAAGTGCTATCAGCATTTCTGTTTTATTTTTTGAAAAACCTTCTTCATTATCGCTTTGTAAATAATGTTCTTTAAGCTTTTCTAAAGAGTACATTAACTCTTTTTTGTTTAAAATAAAATTCTCTTCAAAAAGACTAAGTTTAGTCCTCATAACAGCCCCTCCGAATTTGTATTCTTGCAATACAATTATATATTTTTCGTCAAAGTCTGTCAATATATCCTCTGCATCATGACACCAAAATCCACCTAACCTTTGCTTCCAATCTAAAAAGCAACCGAGTCCGCTCGGTTGCTTTGTCTTATTTCTTACCCCTACTGTCTAAAACAGCGTCCATATTATCAATAATAAATTGCTGTGCCTGCTTATTATATACCACAGTTAAATATTCTCCTCGCATACCTTGTCTTTTTTCAACAGCGATACCCATATGCTTTCCTTTTTCTGTTGGGTATTTCGTCGTAGAACCATCGCCTTTTTGGGCATATTCAAGCATATCAATACTCATCAGCCAATCTGCCAGGTGATTATATGTAAGCTTCTTCATGTTTTCGTTATCTACAAGTGCATTTATCCTTTTTGCAATTTCGCTTAATGCAATCGGATTTTCCGAAAACTCAAACCTGCTGATCTGTTCATCCGCTATTGCAAAAGGTATTGTTCCCGACTTTTTCCTCACGGGTGCAACAACTCCACCGTTGTCAATTATCTTTCCCAGCACATCCGCTATATAGAAAAAGCATCTTGACAGTCTCACATTATTGATACAGTCATCATCCCGAACTTCCGTATCGCTGATTGGATCAATTCCATTCGCCAGCTTTTCCATATAAACCTTTGCTCTCTCTAACATTTCTAATTCCGCTGCCATTTTTCATTCTCCTTCCGCAGTTTTTTATATTAATAATCCTCGTAGTTTTCCTGCATACGCTGAATAGTCCCCTTCAGTAAAGCATTTAGTGTTTTCAAATCAAATCTTTGATAGTCCCAGGTAACCTCTTTATCAAACACATCATAATAGATGGGCTTCACTCCTGTCTCATCTGTCTTGGTTACGTAGTCAACCCATTCTCCAATAGAAAGGTCTTCTATAATCCCCCGGCCTGCGCCATCTGTGACATAAGGATAATGAGTCCCCATCCCCTTTTTCATAGGCTCTACAGAAACAAGTTCAATATCAAAGCACCAGCCTGCACCATAATCATATTCCATTTCCATCTTGTCGCCAATCTTCATTTTCAAAGAGGATAGTCTTTTTGAAATCGGGTCTATTGTTTTTATTTCGAAATCATCATAAAAATCATCGTACACAATTTCATGTCTGCAGCCTTTGTAATTTATACAAAACAAATGACTTCCCTCCGCTTCGAAAGCAGCTAAAACTGCGTATCCCAATTTCGCCACACTCGTTGTAGATGAAATTTCAATATCTCGCCATATTTTATCTTCTAACTCTCTTAATTTTACTTTGAATTTATAAACTTCCGTCATTTTCATCATCCTTTTCTAATACAAAAGTACTTAAGTTGATTATACCTGCATTCACTTAGGTATTCAACCGTTTTCGATAAAATAACGCAACCGATTCCTCGGTTGCGTCATCATATCATCCTATGCAAATCATTTAACTGCTTCAATAAATCTTCCAAATCCCCACTGACTATATCCCAAATCAAGTTAAGATTCACGCCCTCATAGTCATGAACAATTTTGTTCCTGAGTCCGTAAAGGATTCTCCACGGAATATCGGAATGCTCTGTTTCAAAATCTTGATCAATCTTATTTGCAAGCTCTCCAATCTGCCCAAGGTTAAAAACACAGGCCTCAATCATCATAGAGTTTGATATAAAAATTTCCTTATCTACACCTTTGGTATACTGAAGTATTTTGTTGATATATTTAATAATCTTCTCAACTATAATTTTATTTTTCATAAATCACAACTCCGTCTTTGGCAATCTCTTCTGATATTTTTGAATTAGGCGTAATATGCGTTACATCAAACACATCAACTTCTTTATCAAGTGCTTCACGAACAGCTTCCATCAGACCAACAAATTTTAATCCTTTGAGCCCGCTGTCCAAAAGCAAATCTATATCACTTGTTTCTGTTGCCAATCCCTTTACGTAAGAGCCGAACAAAATGGCTCTTTTTACATTAAAACTGTCCATAACAGGACTAAGCACTGTTTTAATATCATCTATTGTATAAATCGCACTTGCCATATTATTCTCTCCTTCCTTTTGTTATATTATATCACGCATCAAAAACAAATTCAACAAAAATACTATCAGTATCTCTTTTTCACATAAATCACGAAAAACGTGTCCCGAAATTCCCAAAAAGTGTCCCAAAACTCCCAAAATTTTAAAACCGCCTCCAGCCCAGTCATACCAGGGCTTTCAGAGATTTTTTTAAAAGAGTAATTTCGGTGAAGCGCTCCGAAGAGTAACCGATCTCTCTCAACAGAAAAAATACACCGGCGTAACCTTACGCTAAACTAAAAAGCGACCGAATTCTGGTCGCTTTGTCTCATTTCTTCCCCATACTATCCAACACAGCATCCATATTATCAATAATGAACTGCTGTGCCTGCTTATTATACACCACCGTTAAATATTCCCCTCGCATGCCCTGCCTTTTTTCAACAGATATACCCATGTACGTCCCTTTTTCTGTAGGATGTTTCGTCGTACTTCCGCAGTTTTTTATTAATAATCCTCGTAGTTTTCTTTCATCCACTGAATAGTCCCTTTCAGTAAAACATTGAGTGTTTTCAAATCAAATCTTTGATAGTCCCAGGTAACCTCTTTATCAAACACATCATAATAGATGGGCTTCACGCCTGTTTCATCTGTCTTGGTTATGTAGTCAACCCATTCTCCAATAGAAAGGGCTTCTATAATTCCCCAGCCTGCGCCATCTGTGACATAAGGATAATGAGTCCCCATCCCCTTTTTCATAGGTTCTACAGAAACAAGTTCAATATCAAAGCACCAGTCCGCACCGTAGTCATATTCCATTTCCATCTTGTCGCCAATCTTCATTTTCAAGGAGGATAACTTTTTCGAAATCGGATCTATTGTCTTTATTCCATAATCCTCATAAAAATCATCATACACAATTTCATATCTATCCCCCTTGAATTTAATACAGAACAAATGACTCCCCTCTGCCTCAAAAGAAGCTAAAACTGCATATCCTAATTTTGCCACACTTGATGCGGATGAAATTTCAATATCATGCCAAATTCTATCTTCCAATTCTTTTAATTTTACTTTAAATTTATAAACCTCACTCACTTTCATCCATCCTTTAAAATATTTCTTTATCCAAAACCAGCCTGAGCACTTTAACTGCCTCATCATACTCTAAGGACTTAAATAAAAGTGCCGATGTAATTTTCTCATAATCTTCCCGATAAGCGTCTGTTTTCACAATTTCCTTAATCAGTAAATTCATGTCTACATCATCCATTGCTGATAAACAAGTTTTGTGCAATTTTCTTTCTTCTCTTACCGTTTTCGCAAGTGATTGCAATTTACCGTTAAGCTCCACAACATCAAGTAATTTATATAAATCATATATGTGCCTTGAATGGCCTTTTATTGTTCCTTCCAGATAATAGTCGCCCAATGCAAATAATTTATCTATAAACGTTCTGTCTGCCGTTTGAACTGCTATTTCAAACGGTTCTAAATCAAATTCATCAATTATCTTATTATGTCCACTCTCAAAAAGATATTGATAAATGAAGCTGTCTGCTTTCATTGTCTCTATAGGATATGAACGAAAGAATATTGCTGTTTCCACAATCAGATGTTGCTTTAAGAAATCAGCATTAAACTCCGTCGGGTATTCAATCACATACCTATTAAATTCTCTACGACTTTTTATGCTGTAAGAATTTGTTAAGTTAAAGCCTAAATCATCAATTACACAAATAATATCTTCTTTCAGTTTTTTCCTCATGCTTTCTCCGGGCTTTGTATCACCTGCAATATTAAGGTCAATATCCTCCGAAAAACGGTCTATCAATTTATAGCACTTTGAAAGAGATGTTCCACCCTTAAATATGATATCAGGTTGCTTTTTTACAAGTTCCTTCAAGAAAAGGGTAACAAAATAATCTTTTTCAACAATTGATAACGGTAGTTTTAATTGATTTGATGTGTTGTACACAACTTCTTTAAACAATTCTTTATCTTCATGTAAAAACATTTCCAATCTCCATTTCGTAAATAGCTTTATACACCTTATCAGGGAAAAACGGCAAGTACATATCAAAATCAGTCTTTTTGATTTTATTATCCTTCACATACTTACAGATAATTCTCCTCGCTTCTTCCTTTTCCACTTCGCAATACATTTCCATATCCTTTAATAAATCCAGCAATTGCAACACTTTTACGTTTTCTTTTGTAATTTCAGTACGAGCCTTCCTCAAAATAAATCTTCTGCCGTTCACATCAAGCTTCTTCACGGGATTGCCTATTTCATTTGTAACAATTTCCTGTACAAAAGGCATCTGTGTAGATAACCCTATCCGGTTCGCAAAAACATATCCGATATAATAGCCTTGCACTTCTCCATTTCTCAATATATATTTTCTTTCAACAACCATCTCAGGAGTTAACTCGGTTTCTCCGCCTAATCGAGATTTTTTAGGAATGTAGTAAATTCCATTTTCATATCTTTTTATTTTTCCATTATCTGTCAGTATTTTAAACTGCTGACGGCGATTTGCCTCACTCATTCCTATTTCAATATCAGATGCAATTATCGGTTCTCCGGGATTATAGTTTTCGGATATATACCCCCACAACATTCCTTTCACCTCCACTTTCACGTTTTTGAAATTATTATTTTCTTTTTCGTTATTAGTATATCACATTCCATATTATTTAGTCAATATTAATTATTTGCATGTAAGTGTGCTTCATTTTGCAATAAAGCACCTAAAAGCATCCCCAAATTCCAAAATTTACAATCTCAATTTTGCCCCTTAATCACCGACCAAAATCCAATTAATTTAAAAGAGTAATTTCGAGACCGCGCTCCGCCGCGTCACCGACTTACAAAAACCCGTTAAAACAAACGGCATAACCTTCCGCTAAACACCACGAGCCAAGTTCACATTGTGAACTTGGCTCATATCGCAATTTTTGCGCGCTAAAAATCATATCGCATTCGAAGACTTATCGCGTCCCTTTGGGACATATCGCAAAAGAGGCACTTTCGTCGGGGTGAATGCGATTAACCCCGACTATTCTATTTGGGAAACCTTCTTTCCCAAACCCTTCGCTATTGTGCGAAAATATAGTTTTTCTACAGTCTGAAAAGAGGCACTTTCGTGCCTCTTTTAATTATTCTATGGGTTTTAATGTTTTAAGTGATTCCAAAAAGAATATCTCATAGCTTGTGCCGGTTTTGTCGCAGCTGACTTCAACTGTTCTTGTACTTTCAACAGTCTTATCTTCATGGTAAGCATTTGTCAGGCAGTCGTATTCATCATACTGTGCAATAACAACAGTAAATTTCTTAACATCCGGGCTGTCAACAGTTATATTGCAGCAAAGCTTACCTTCTTTTTCGTTTACTGTATAATCAAATATCTTGTTTGCTGTAACCTCTCTCACGGAGAAATCGTCAAAAAGCCAGTACGGCCCATTGCCGGGATTTCCGTCTCCACCAAGCCAACGGAAGTGGAAAAGCACGTTATCTGTATCATCAGTTGCCGTAAACGTACGAGTTACTGTTGTCCACTCTGTACCAATATAGCCGGTGCCTTCTGCATTATCAGCTTCTCCTGCACCATTTTCTGCTACTAAGCTCGTTTTTAAATATCCGCCTGATGCACCGAATTTATGCTTAACCTTGTAGGAAATAATATACGTCTTTCCGCTTTCTACGCTCACATATCTCTTTATTGAGCAAAGACCTGTCGCACCATCGTTCCATTTTGTACCCAATGCCCATTCTCCATCTGGAACAGTTGTATCAAACGCTGCTTCTTCACCGTTATTTATAGCAGTGGTGGAATTGATGGCATAGAAATTATTCGTCGTATAGGGACTTCCGATAGTTTGATTAGTCTGGGGACTGAGCCAGCCTTCCACACTGAAATTACCGTTTTCGTCTTCAAAAGAGCCGTTTGTAATAAGGTTCTCCCCTAAAATGTCATATGCCTTTTTGTACACCGCAGTTATTACTGCCCCATCTTTCACAATGCAATTAAGACTTGATGCCTTTGTATCAAGAAGGTATATAGCATCTTCTGTTTCCATGCTGTTAATCGGAGAGTATGTATATTCGTCTATAAACGGAGATACTGTTATAACCTCATCCTCTGCCATAGGTGCGCCAAAAGAATCTGTAAAACTTACTGTTACATCAACACCTCGTTCATAGTACACATCAATCACGTTTTCACCGTTTCCAACAACCACACTCATGTCCGACAATTCATTATCAAGATAGTAAACCTTGCCGTTGTGCTCCACGGTTGTCGCTGCGTCGTAAACGTAAAACTCACCAACTTCTGCTTCATAAGTATCAGCGGAAGCTAATTCTCCGTCAGCATACTTATTTACTGTTACAACAGGTACACGGTCTTCGCCCTCTACTGTGTAATTGTATGTAATTTCCAAGTAGGGTCTGCTGTCTTCGTCACTACCTATACCATGCACTCTTGTAGAGCCCGCTTCTGACAGCATTGCCCATGTGAACTTATAGTTATTCATTGCAGGCAAATACTCTGTAAGGTTCGTTGTAATACTGAACCATTCCCCGTTAGCAACTCCGGCGGGACTTCCGTTCCAACGGTATGCATAGCCTGTAAAACCACCCGATGTAGATGTATGCGTGGGCATTTTCGATGAGTCGAGCACAAATGTAAGATTTTCTCGTGTCCATGTGCCGTAATCAAGATAATAGAAATGAAGTGTTCCTGCACTTGCGTTTTCCATCATCTTCATATTTAAAGTTGCGTTTGTAATTTCCTTGCCTTCAAATTCTGAAATATCAAACGCCATATATGCATTTCTGTTCTGCCAGTTACGTGCCGCCTGCATATACGTTGGATTTGCAGCACCCTCGTTACCCGTGCTGGATGCCACAAAGCCGTCCTTATCGGGATAAACCTTAGCCTTTGCACCTGTAATGCTTTCTTTGATTGTGGATGCTGCAGCGTAAATATAATCACCGTTCTTATTAAACTCTACCTCTTCACCGTTAAGGATAACACTTGTTGCATCGGGCGCATAAATCTTTATCGCCTGCGTTGCATGCGTAGATGGTTGAAGCTTTTCGCCGTTGATTGTTACTATGCCTTCGTTTATTTCAATGCCAATAGATACAACACTGTTAGGTGATTCAATCTTACCTTCAATCACCTTACCGTCAACGAGCATATATTCACTTTCAGAAACATATGCCATTTTACCATCTGTTGTATAGGATCCGAACTTGCCGTCAGCAACATCGGTATTTCTGACATAGTAGTATGCATCCTTACCGTCAACAGTTACCTTAACTGCAGCCTTATTAATGTCATTTTCCGCAAGGTCTGTGAGGTTTGCCTCAATATTCTCCCCTGCTCTTTCGGGGTAAAGGAGCGTGTCAAACTTAACATTTGTTCCCGTCTTCTCAAAGGAAGCATATTCACTTGGTGTTACAACACCGTAGGTTATGCTGTGATATCCGTCCTTTATCTGCGCCACCTCACTCGATGCCGCAGAAACTGTAACATTCGCCTTGTCGTAGAAGTTTGTCTTAACTGTTCCGTCCTCTACAACCTCTGCATTTGACAAGGGCAGAAAATGCCAGTTCTGTCTGTAGGCACGCTCAGTATTGCCAACTACATAGTCAGTTACAATACCAAAGCCTTTTCTTGAGAAAAATACATTTCTTGTATGGCTCACATTTGTATAGCCTTTCTGTTCACTTGCTGCAAAATCAAAGCTGTCATTTGTTATTGCATAGCCAAAGCCGTTGGGATCTGCCGCCGCACTATGGGCACCCATTGTAAGACCCACCGCTTCAATAGTGTTGTGGGATGCCGCTGTACGAAGTGTGTCATAAATATTATTGGCAGAAGAATAGCTGTAACGTCCGCTGTCTACTAAAAGAGGCTCACCGTAAGCATAGAACAATACCTGATTCGAGTCCGGATGATAATGTCCGTCAGAGGGATTATTTGTGAAGTTAATATAAACCGCTTCGTCAGGATTCCAGCTGTTTCTCATGTACGCACTGTTCACTCTGTGGTAGTAACGTGTAAGATATTCTGCGCCCTGATCCTCGCCCGTTACATAAGAGTGCAAAACCTTATCCTCGCCATTGAAAACCTCGTCAAAAAGCTTAAATGAAGCCATTGAGTCGGTGAAGTTTGAGTCACCTATATTTGTGTCATAGCCATTAGGATAAAAGCTTTCAAGTGCATTTCTTGTAACAAACTTCAGCTTTTCAATAAATGTTCTACTCATGGGATTACCACTCATTTCAGCAGCTCTTATGCATTCCGTGAAATGATTAATACAACCTACAGAATAAGCCGGGCCCGCCTCTGTGAATGAGTAGTCGTCATTATAAAGAAGGTCAAGAGTGTACATAACATTGCCTTCAACTCTTTCACGCCATGTGGAATATGTATTAAATTCAGGGAAGAATTCCACAGCCTTAAAGAAGCCTGCGTTTGAAATTATTCTCCAGTTACTCCACCAGTAGCTGCCATTTGTAATGTCCAACCCTGAGAGGTAATTGCAGTCACCCCACATATATGAGATAATATTGCAAAATTCATCAAGTCGCGTATCAAACACGTCTGTTTCCAAAAGAACATCCATAATGTCAACCCAACGGCTCAGTCTTTCGCCTGTTTCCAAGGTTCTGTTCCATCCGTAGTTGCGCTGCGATGCAAAAGCATCCATAAGAGCCACTAATTTGGGACCAAATTCTTCGCCGGGGTATGTATCGCTGTAAGGATGTGTTTCGTTATATAAATCAGGGTCTTCAAGATATGTCAAATACTCATACGCCATAGGCTTACCAAACCAGAAGCGGGCTGTTACATTATGATACTCGCTGTCTGCATTGGGCGCATTTGCTCCCCACGTGGGCACATCTGCATTTTCGTATGTAAACATATTTGCTTTTACGCTCGACCATGTAAGATTATTCTCTCCCCATGTAGTGTCGCCGATGCTTATAACGAGAACTGTTCTGTCCTCTGTGTTTGATGCATCGTAAGCCGCATTAAGAATAAGCTTAGCGGAAACAATTTCAGTATTTGCCGCTTCACTTACAGGAAAATTAATATATGTTCTTCTTGAGTTGGTACCTACACTATTGCTGCCTGTACCGTCCTCGTTAATAACAAGGTCTGTTTCTTTTCCGTAGTTTGTGCCGGTATTCCCTGATGAAATATAAGCATCCTTATCCGCTTCAATTAAAAGCGTCTCTTCTTCGCCTGCTCTCTTTATCACAAGCTCTAACTTAGGGCTTGCGTCTGCGCCTGCTTCCTTAGATTTAACATAAACAGGAGCCTCGCCCTTTTCACCTGCAAAAAGCATAAAGGAAACATAGCCGTTCTGTATCTGTCCTGCTACATAATCTGTAACGGAAACATTATACTCCGAAAAAATGGAGTCTGTAACATAAAATTCACTTTGCCATATATCCTCGGAATTTGCACCTGCAAGAATATTCCTCATACCCATTACGGCCAAGCCGTAGTTTGCATCAGCTTCTTCTACACCAAAGCCTTTTATTTTTCCCTCGGCATGCCTTTCCTTAAAATACTCTAAAAGTGCCGCCTTTGCGTTATCGTAATCACCTTTATCCACAAAATCCTTTACTGTGGATAACCCTTGATATGCCGCATAATTAAACTTTGCAAAAAATACGTCATCTGTCATACTTGCCGCACTTACATTAAAAATCGGAAGTGCTGACAGAACCATTGTCATAACAAGTATGCACGCTAAAACTTTTTTCATAACACTGCCTCCTTAAATTTCTTTGATTGTATTATATCGCTATAGTTCAGATTTGAAAAGGCATTTATGTGACATCTTTACATTCATTTGTCACATAGATGCTTGATTTATTTATTTCATAATGATAGTATATATATGGGTGATAATATGTTTTATATAGACGATGCAAATATATGCTTTCAGTTTGAAAATCTTAATATTAAAATACTTCGTATAAATATGGGTACTATTGAGTCTCACTTTCCCAAGCACCACCACGGCAAAAGCTTTTATGAGTTTCACTTCATCACAAACGGCAACGGAAACATAATAGTATCAGATATGGAATATCCTCTTTTTCCAAACACGGTGTATATAACAGGGCCCTTTGTTCCACACGAGCACATAATAGACCCACAATCTCCCCAGACGGAATTTTGTATACAGATGGAAATTACAAAAAAGAAGTCCGCTTCCAAGTCAGCCCTTGGCGACCTTTTATTGAATACTACCTTCTGGATAGGCAGAGACATTCACAGTATCAAGCCTTTCCTTGATTTACTTGATACAGAAAGTATAAATCAAAGCATCGGTTATACCGAGGTGGCAAAGAATCTTATCGGTCTTATTTTAGTTACTATTGTACGTAACTTATCAGGGCTTGACCTGTCTCCTTCCGCATATGAAAAAAGCACTCCCGATTATAATCGTATGGCTATAATCGAAAAGAGCTTTTTCAAGGATTTTGCTACACTCACACTATCCGAGCTTGCAGGACGTATTAAATTAAGTAACAGACAGACTCAGCGCTTTTTATTGAAAAACTACTCAAAAACCTTTACCCAGATGCTTGGCGATGCCAGAGCCAATAAAGCAAAAGAATTCATTCGCGAAGGCATAAGTATAAAAGAGGCTGCTGTCCTTGTAGGCTACGATGATATCCGAAGCCTTAAACGGAAATTATAGTTTTTTTAAATCAGTAGTTTCAATACCTATCTCCGCCGCGTCACCGACTCACAAAAACCCGTAAAAACAAGCGGTGTAACCTTCCGATAAACAACAAAAAGGCAGGTTTTTTGACCTGCCCCTTTGTTTTGAAGAAATTAAAATTTATTAATTACCATTCGGCAAAGTAAATGTGAATGTCACACCGCCGTCTTCGTTATGAATAACATCAGAAATGCAAGTCTTAACAATACTGTTATTGTTGTTGATTCTCGCAAATTCGTCCCAATAGCTCATAATCTCCACAGGGTATTCAAAACCTTCCGTAATAGGTGTAACTGTAATAGTATAGCTGTTATTTCCGTTATCAACACTTGCTACATCAAAAAACACATCGCCTGTATACTTATCACTTGCAGTTACAGTTCCGCTTGCGTAAAGGTTAAGTCTTACACCTACCATGTTTACATAAGCATTCAATACATCCTGTAATCCGTAGCTATTGCCAACAGTCTGGTCGCTTCCGCCTGTCTTAAGAAGACCGGATGCAACATAGTAAATGCTTCGTGTAACACTTTCACTACCATAAACTACTTTTTCACTGCCATCATCATACTTAACCACAACATACGGCGTTGCCGTAAAGTTACGGTTGTAGTTACTTACTGCCATATCAGTAATCGCAACGGAATATGTTGAATCATCCTGCCACTTTATTGCATCAATAAGCACTTCCTTGTCACTGCCTTCGGCAGTTATCTTCATGCCGTAGCCTATTGCGTCAAATTCGCTTCTGTCCACAATTGCAAGGAATCTTAAGCCGTTGCCTGTGCTGATTTTTCCGTTTTCATCCAAGCCACCGCCGTAGCGTACCTGTGCACCATTAAGCATAGCAACGTTAAAGTAAACAGTTGTGATAACCTCGCCGCCCTCTACAGCATACTTACCTGCATCAACAAAAGTGTCGTCAATATAGTAGCCAACAGTGTTTTCGGGAAGCGAATATGTTCCGTCTTCATTTTTTGTGCCCAATTCAACAAAGTCGTCAACTGCTGTTTCAACGCCGTCGATTGTTACATATATGTTATTAATTTCAAAGCTGTCAGACTTTTCCGCTGTACCATCTGCCAGGGTAACAAGGCAATAGTATTCGCCCTTGCTTAAGCGACTGAGCCTTGCCGTTGTTTCGCCTTCAATGGTTGTATGGGTTTCTTCGCCTATATATGCCCTTAAGGTTGTTTCGTCAGCATAATCAGTATATGCGTAAACATCATACCAGCCTTCTGCTGCTGCAGTATAACTAACCTCGCTGCCTGTTCCAACATAGTAGAAGTATTTTGCATATTCATTGTTTTCATCGTCCCATATACCGATTTCGTCACAATATGCACTGGGGGTAATTGTTATTGTGTCGCCTTCATAAAGGTAAACCCAGAAATAATCTGCACCGTCATCGTCCCACCAGCTGCCATGCCAGCCAACACCCTCTTCGTAGTAGGAATCATAATAGCTTTCGCCTGTTTCTCCATCTTCAACAACCTCTATTTTATCGCCTTCAACCTTATACCACTGGTACGTCGCACCCTCAGGGTTAACCACTTCAACATAGGGTTCTTCCTGCGTGGGCTGATGGGTAAACATGCTTATTACAAACGAATCTGATGTGTCAGTTGAACCGTCTGCAAAGGTTACTTCACAGCGGTATTCACCGGGCGCAGCTGTTACAAGCCTTGCAGCTGTTTCACCTTCAATTGGGTCATAGACTTTGCCCTCTGTATATGCTCTTAGGGTTGTGTCATCGTTAATGTCTGTATATGCGTAAACATAATACCAGTCTTCTGTTTTTGCAGTATATGTAACCTCGCCACCGGCTTCAACCTCATAGAAACATTCGCCATATTCATCGTACTCGTCCCATATACCGATTTCGTCACAATATGCACTGGGGGTAATGGTTATTGTGTCGCCTTCATAAAGGTAAACCCAGAAATAGTATGCACCATCATCGCCCCACCAGCTGCCTTGCCAGCCAACCCCTTCTTCGTAGTAGGAAGTCGCAGCGTTGTCGCCGATTTCACCATCATCGACAACCTCTGTTTCGCCAATTGTAACCTTGTACCACTGGTACATTGCCCCCTCAGGCAGGTTCACCTCAACATAAGGCTCCTCACTCGTTGGCTCATGGCTGATCATGCCATGTATTTCACAGTATGCCTTCACCTTCACATCATGGTCTGTGAAGAAAACATACTCGCCATCCTTTTCTACTTCTATAAAGCCCTTTTTAGGTAGTGCAATGTAGTCGTAGCTTTGGGGCCATTCATCCTGTTTAGTATCAGCCAGACCTACATTGGTTACAAAATCTGAAAGCTCGTAGTATACAACATCACCTGCGGCAAGGTTTACGGCAAAATGAGCATAGATATTTTTGTCACTCCAGTACACACCACTCCAGCCATCGCCTTCGCTATAGGAGGCTTGTGCCGACCCGTTTTCAAAGGCACGGGCAATTTCATTTGTTATTTCAGGCAAGCTATCGGGTATGGTAATTTCCTCGGCACCTGCATAGGGGTTTTCATCTGCACAAATTGCCCAGTAGCCTATACCTTTCAAATCATAATAAGAACCTCCATTTGTGCTGAATTTGAATTCAAAGCCGTTACGAGCTGAGCTGTTTGTCAAATAGTTTGCTCCAACTGATTTTGTGGCAGTATTGTTAACGGTGTCAATAGTCCAGCCATAGTTTGTAGTCACAGGGCTGTTGACAGCACCTCCATACTCGAAAAAGCAGTTTTCGTTCAGATTTGCAAAATTTGTACCGCTTATTGTAACGGTTACATCTTCCGTCATATCGGTGGGAATAATGTACAGCCTGTGCTCTGCGTCATAGGTTATGCCCTCGCCTGTCAGAGTTACGCTTGTAACGGTAGGAAGGCTGTCCTCCGCCATTACCATAACGCCAAAAGCAGGCATAATACCCATTACCATTACCACTGCGAGCAATATGCTCAATAATCTTCTCTTCCTCATTTTAGTCCTCGCTTTCATTTTCTTTTCAGTTGCTTTTGAAAATATATCCCAAAAGATGGTCAGTCGACCGTCTTTTTTGTTTGTTTTAATTAATTATACTCCGATTCGCCGTCGAATCCGTCGCCCGCGTTATCGGGGATTGTGTTGTCATTCTTGTCAGCAGGTCTTTCAATAAGACCATCTGCCGCAAATGTAACCTTAACCGCCTTAGAATTGCCTTCAACGCTTTCAACTGTTACCTTATCCTTAATAAGCGAGTTATTGTTATTGATACGGATATAATCATACCAGAAATCGTTATCTGTAATAATTTCTGCATTTCCCAATGCTGTAAGGATAACGCTGTACTTGTTGCCCGCCGCATCGTACTCGGCATCGCTCACTTCAAAGTGAAGCTCTTCTTCTGTAAGACGATAAGCACCGTTTGTTGTGTAGCTTGTGTTAGCCTTTAATTCCCCATCCTTTACAACAAGACGGATACCTGTCTGGTTAGCATAAGCATTCAAAACGTCACTGAGACCGTAAGCAGTTTGTGTTTCGTCCTTTAATAAGCCTGCTGCCACCTGGTAAATGCTTCTTGTAACAGTTTGTGTACCGTAAATTGTCTTTTCTGTTCCGTTGTCACACTTCACCTTAACAAAGGGTGTTGCTGTAAACTTACGGATGTAGTTACTTTCTGCCATATCGGTAAGCGCAACGGAGAAGGTTGTGTCATCCTGCCACTTTTTAGCATCAACAAGAGTTTCGACAGTGCTACCCTCGGCAGTTATCTTCATACCATATCCTTCTGCATCAAATCCACTTCTGTCTACTTGTGCAAGGAATCTGAGGCCGTTGCCGGAATATACTTTGCCGTTTTCATCCAATCCGCCACCATAACGAACCTGAGCACCTGTGAGCATTGTTACGTTAAAGTCAACAGTTGTTATAACCTCGCCGCCCTCTACAGCATACTTACCTGCATCAACAAAAGTGTCGTCAATGTAATAGCCAACAGTGTTTTCGGGAAGCGAATATGTTCCGTCAGTGTTATCAATACCTAAAACGATAGTACCGTCTGTTTCTGTTTCTACACCGTCAAGTGTTATAGTAACGCCGTTAAAGTATTCTGTTCCGTCATAAAAAATAGTTTTGCCGGAAAATTGGGGATAATTATCTTCTCCTAATGTTTGGTACCATGCCTGACTGCCGTCTGTTACACCATTATTAAGAAGGTATGTTACCTCGCCTGTTGAAAAATCACTCTTACTTTCACAGCTTGTTACAGTGCTTTCGCTAATGGTGCCAACACCTGTTGTATGGCATCCTTCCTCGTAATAGCAGTTTTCAACTGTTGAAATTTTTTTCAAATTGCCGCAAATTGCACCTGAATCTGAACATGTTCTTACCTGACCGATGTTATAACAATTTTTGATGTCCACTTCATTCCATGTTGCTCCGCAAATGCCGCCCACTTGAAACTGACCATAAACGGCTGCTGTGTTATAACAATCTTCAATAAGTGCAACATCATAGACATAACCTGCAATTCCGCCAACCATACGCGCACCTGCTACTTCACCGTCAAAGCAGCACCCGATTATTTCACCGCCTAAATAGCCACATATACCGCCTACCTGCCAACCTTTAGTTGTGGCTATATATGCGTTACTGTAGCAATTTTCTATTTTTCCGTATGAGTCACCGCATATAGCACCTACAGACTGGTGTGCATAAAAATATGAATCAATCACGCTCACATTCTTTACCGTGCCGTACGAAACTGCTATAAGTCCGAATCGACCTGTAGTAACACCGTCATTATAATAGAGACCCGAAACAAACTTTCCGTTACCGTCAAAGTTTCCTCTTAAAGAGTTATCGGAGCCATATTCACCTATTGGAGTCCACACACGCACACTTTTGCCTTCGTTTACAGTCGCTGCTAAAAGATAGCCGTCACTTCCCAAGGCTCCATGCTCGGGAATAGAAATCAGCTCTGTACAAAGATTTTTGTTAACTGTAATATTTTCTGTCAAAACAGCACTTGCATCGATGTTTTTTTCTGTGCCATCATTAAGGGTACCATCCACAAGTGCCGCAAACCAATAAAGCTGACCCGCATTTTCTATTGCGTAATAGCCTATATGCTCCTCTTTTAAATTAAGTGAAGTATAGTTATCGCTTGTCACAAGCATTGGTGCTTCGTAGAAGTCACAGAAAGTGCAAAATCCGTTAACAAAGCTATGCTCATCACAGCTTTCAGGTTCCGTATTACTGTACACATCTGCCGCAAATACCACAAGCGATGACACAGGCACAATACTCATCACCATGGCAAAAGCTAAAATAATCGCCAATAACCTCTTTGTTTTCATTATTTTTCCTCCTCAATATTCAATCTGCTCACAAATTTTTCAAACAGCTCTTTTCCTGTTTTTTCATAGTCAAAGCTTTTAATTTTTTCAATAGTTGCATCACGCTCGCTCTTTGGCACCTCGTATATTTTAAGCATCGAATCAAGGGTTAATACAATTTTTTCTTCTAATGAATAATACCTGTCACAAGGTGACATTAACGCCGCCAGTTCAATACCGCTTGTCGCGTTTTCAATATGCCTGAAGTCGCTTTCCGACCAATCAGGCAACCTGTCTTTTAAAAGCATATAATTTTTCTTTGCCGCCCAATCCTTTATAAAACTGAATGTCTGCGGGTGACTGTATGCGGAATAGTAAATATCCCATGCTTTTCTGTCGTTTTCACAAAGTGCTATCTGCACCGCAATTTCCATAGCATAAGAGAAAAGCTCATCCTCTGTTTCTGCGTTTGTATCTTCAATAACATCGGAATGATAATCCATCAGCTCTTCTATCAAATGTCTCAGCATATCCTCCTTTGTATGATAATGATATGCAATGGTCCCTTGCCGTAATCCACAATCCGCACTTATCATTTTAAGGGTTGTTTGTGAATATCCGTTCTGTAAAAACAATTTAACTGCCGAAGCAATGATTTTCTTTTCACTTTCAGATAAAGGTGATATACGCCTGTTTCTTTCTATAATACTGTTAATCACACTTTATGCCTCCTTTAATATCTTTCTCGGTCACAACCGAATTGTATCATGAAAAATATTTCCTGTCAATATTTTTGTGGAAATTTTCATCAAGAGTGTCCCAAAATCCCAAAATTTAAAAACCGCCTCCAACCCAAATATCCCAGGGCTTTCAGAGTTTTTAAAGAGTAATTTCGAGACCGCGCTCAGACGAGCAACTGACTTAGGACAGCATAAAAAATACAACGGAGTAACTCTCCGCTAAACGAAACACCGAGGTTTCCCTCGGTGTAGTCTACATAAATTAATATTTTAAATTTCAAGTCTTTTCATCCACCGTAAATTTCCACCTCGGAAATACGGTTCCATCCGTTAAACGAATTTCCCTTAACAACAATTTTAACAAATCTTGCGTCAACCATTGCATCAATCTCCACAAACTCATCGCTCTTTACAGGACTGTTTCCCGTTTGTAAAAGGCTCCAGGTCTCGCCGTCTTTGGATGCATAAACCTCATACGGAATATACCTGTTATCATCATACTTGAAAAACATAACATTTATTTTTCTTAATGCATATACATCCGACAAATCATACACAATGTTCTGCACACCCAGACTTGACCAAGCTGTGGTTTTATCGTTATCAAATGAATTTACAGCTGGATTATTCGCCTCCGGCTCATTACTCGCCGTGTAGCCTTTTATTTCCAATCTTCTTACTAACCCTCCGCCAGTCGCATAATCAATAACAGGCTTTATAGAGCCAAAACCGTCCCATACAAAAACCTTATCGTTTTTGTTCACGGAATAATCCATCTGCCCTAAATGATTATAAACCTTTGCGGCAATTAGCTGCCCATCATCGTACGAAGCAACAATAAGTTTCACAGCTGTTGTAGTGTTCACAAGAATATTACCTTCACCAAAAGAAACGGTGTAATCATCTTCAAAGGGGTTTTCCGCGTTCAGGTCCCCACTCTCTGTTCTTATAAAATCAAGAGCATTTCTTAAAACAGAAATCTCACCCGTTTGGTCGTCATATTTCCAAGTCAAATCAAGCATTTTTGCAATTTCGCCCACGGGCACCATTACAGTTTCTCTTAAAAACACGCATTCAGCCGAAAGTGTACTTTCTTCGTTATTCATGCTATATGCTTTCTCGCCGATATTCATCGTGATAGTATTTCCCAAAAGAGACACTGTAATTTCCTTTTCGTTTCTTATCATTCTTGCGCCCGATACCTCGCAAAGGAAATCAAGAGGAACACAAATACTACCTTCCAACAAATACGGTGCAGCAGTCAACATATATTCCTGCCCGTTTATATTTGCACAAACGGAACCAAGCTTCATTTTACCGTAACCTGAGGAATAATAACCCAGATGCGGTGGCTGATTGTAGCTACTGTTCTGCCACACAATACCCATACGGTATACATGGTCTGTCATAAGTGGCGGCAGTGCAAATTCAGAAGGAATGGTTGTTGTGTAAATTCTCAGTGCCGTTCCGTCAATCTTTTTGCAGATAATTTCCTCTCTCCAGTCGCCTAAAACATCAGCCGACAAGCACGGATTTGCCTTTGTGCCGTTAATTGAACTAAATCCATCGTGCCATGCATCAAAATAATCTGCCATGCTTCCGTCAGGATTATACCCCACAACATGAGTACCGCTCATAATCTCCTCATATAAATCCCCGTCCCAGAAAATGCGAAAGTTATTACCGTAGTCCGGAGCTTCTGTTGTTTCGCCCCAGGAGTTTATTCTCCTTGCACCGCTTCCCACATTTACAATATAGTTTCCGTCAAAGGGACCTACGTTTGCTATCATTCCTCTTCCTGTGTCCTTTGCACCGGGTATGTCAAATATTTTTTCACCTGTGCCTGCATCGTGGATTGTATAGCCAAATTCTCCTGCCTCATGTACACTGAAAAACTCCAACCCTTCGTTGTCAGGGTCAAAGTCGCCTAAGTGCATTGCATCGCCATGCCCTTCAAAACCGCACCAAAGCACACTTCCGTCATTGTCAAGGGTCAACGAGCCAAGATAAATTTCGTCACAACCGTCGCCGTCACCGTCTCCAACGGAAATATTATGGTTGCCGTTACTGCCGTAGGCTTTATAGGGCTCATCCTTCGTGTCAAACCTCCATGCCTTTGTAATTTCACCGTTTTTATATGTATATGCTGCTACAACCGTTCTTGCATAGTAGCCCCGCTGGAAAACCATGTGTGGAGTCTCCCCGTCAAGGTATGCAACGCAGGCATTATACCTTTCACTTCGGTTTCCATAATCATCGCCAAAAGAAAGTGATGTACTTAATCCTACATTCTGAGGGTCAAAATCTGTTTTTGCAAGCATTTCACCTGAAGTACCATCAAAAACTGCAACCCATAAAGGACCTTCCAGATTTTTACCTCCGGCCTCTCTCCAGTCCTTCGTAATGTCACCTATAACATTTCCTACACCATCTGTGGTACCGTCGGAAATACGGAAAGAGACCTCTGCCTTACCATCCTGATCAAAATCATAAACGAGAAACTGTGTATCGTGAGCACCGGCACGGATATTTACACCCAAGTCAATTCTCCACATCATCGTTCCGTCAAGCTCATAAGCATCTATAAATACTCTGCCGCTTGCCCCGTCGTGAGCGGCATCCTTTCCATTTGACGGATCCCATTTTAAAACAATTTCCCACTCACCGTCGCCATCCAGATCGCCTACCGATGCATCACCCGGTGCGTATGTAGGCGGTATGGGCACAACAACATCAACCGCATTGAGCGCAGCCTCTGTTATTTCTTCTGTGCAGGGTAAAATCTCAAAATAAGACGCATTCTCTTTTTTTGCAAGTGTTGTCGCGCCGTCTTCACTGACAGTAAAATAAAGTCCGCTTTGTAATCCCTTTATAAGATATCCCTTATCAGTTTCTTCAATGTAAAATTTTTGATTGTCGCCTCCGTGATAACCGTAGGTCTGAACCTTTGTACCCTCGGTAATACCGAATTTATAAATATCAATTGCGTTTCCGTCGGGTGCAAGAAAAACACTTAACCCGTCTTCAATGGGCACTATTGTCCATATTTCGCCAATATCCATAACATTTTGACCGCTTTTAACCGTAACATGCTTTATGTCAGGATATGTATATGTATAGGGATCTGGCACATCTAAAGGAATTTCTAAAAACTGTCCATCCCAAACTGACACAGGAGTATTGTTTATCCTGTACTCACCCGTGCCATCTGCCCCAACATCCGTATAGTTTGTAATTTTAGTTGTTTTAATAGCTTCTCCGTCACGGTAAATTGTGTATTCTTCACTTTCATCCATTGGCCATGACAAAAATACACCTTCTTCACATTTTACCGCAACAGGCTTATTTACCCCCTCCGCACTACAGGGCAAAGCTATAAACAAAAGTGCAATAACTGTAAGTAAAATTTTTTTCATCGAAATCCCCTCTCTAAAAATCAAGAGTTTCCTTATAAGACGATTGTATCATGTTATAAAATTACTGTAAACCCGTATTTTATCTTATAATTTTCATTTCGCAGGAAGGTTTGATTTTAGTGGTATCCAGAACCATAATCTTGACATATTCTGCATCAGAGTGCATCTTCACATTATACACCGCACTGTCTGCATCCACTTTCTGCCTTTCAAAGTCTATAAGTGAATTATCCTTATAGAATGCCACGCAAAGTGTAACAGACGGAGTTTCTTGAAGAATATCAAGTGTTATTTCTATATTCTCACCCATTCTTTCAACAGATGAAATCCACACCTTATCCATATCATCCACATAAAATTCAATATCGGCAAGTATGAGCTTGTTCCCGCCGTTATCTGCCCAGGGAATATAGCTGTTCTTTTCCTTTCGGATATATCTTACGTACTTATACTCTTTACCCTCTGTAAGATTTATTACAACCTCGCTGTTTGAATCCGTGCCGTCAGGAGCAGTATTCATAACATGGATTGTGTCCCACACCTCTCCGTCAAGGCTTCCTTCAACCACACAGCCTACAGCATAGGCATGGTCTGCCCAGTATGTGTTATTTCCGCTAAGGGTCATTTTCTTCTTTTTAATCACTATTTTGTCAAGTTTTGTGGGCTCATTTAATTCAAACTGAACGTATTTATCCGCATATTCGCTTTCTGATGCAAATGCAATATTTACTGCAGTATTCGTATCGGAATCTGTTGCATAATCGGCATTTTCGCAATTTATACCAATTGTATTCACCGCAAGCTTTTCACCGTAAAAGCGCGCAAAACTTCCCATGGCATATGAAAACGGTTCGCAGTACACAAGTGAATTATAGCCTGCAAATGATGTGGACTCTCTCGCGTAAAGAGTAGGATAGCCATTCATTTTATTTTCTTCGTATTCCTTCTGCCAGTTATTCCATAAAAGGTCATACTTCAAAACTGCATGTACCATTGCGTCTGTAACTTCTTCCCCTCGCTCCTGCGCTTTCAGACGTTCAACCTCAGCAATATGCATCTGATAATATATGTCGTAAAGGTGGTAGCCGTAGCTTGTTGTCATGATTATATAATCCTTTACCGAGGTTTCGGAATCGATGAGCTTTGTATTGTACAGTTCGTCGTCAAGGCTTTGCGCAATCTCCATCATTTCCTTCCAGAGTGCTACCGCCTGTGCCTTTTCTTCAAGCATAATATCTGCCACACCGTTATTATAAGCATTTTTTACATTGTTTCTGAAGGCAGATGTGCTTATACCGTCGTCACGGGTCCACCATACGTCAACATTGTACTTATCGGTGTTTCTCGCTCTGCCGAGCAAAACAGCTTTTGATGATTTTTCGCATATTTCATAAAAGCTTTCCGCATCGGCATCGTTCATATTAAGATATGTTTTCGCGTATTCAATAACAAGCTCTTTATCCGAGCGCGATGTGTCCTTCGCCCATTTGTTTATAACGTAGCTGTTTAAATCGCACCACATTTCCGAACCGTTTATAACAGGAATTGATTTATCGTGCTCGTGTCCCAAGCCGTTTATGTACGGACCTGCCCAGCCACCGCCTCGTGCCCAGGTCCATATACCCACGACGAGGCTGTCCTCTACGTTTATAACATCTCTTAATGACTGATTTTCGTTTTCGCTCATGAGGAAGGAATATTCCTCAAATCCGTTTATAACACCGCCTGCAATGTAGTTCGGATATGCACCCTTACCTTCGTACTCACGGGCACACTGTACTTCAACAATCTGCTTATGCTTACCTGTATTGAGTGTTTGGTTGAAGGTAAATGTTCTGTGGAAGTCGCCTGATGTATGCTTTATCGCAAAGTAAAAATTTTCATGAGGCTCAAGCTGATTGCTTATTGAAAGGTAGGTGTCTTTGTCATACTGGAAGGCACCAAAGCCCCATGTTCTGTAAATAATTTCACCACCAAGCTCAACACAGACCTTATCCCTTAAATAATTCATAAGAAGAAGGTGTGTATCTGTTGAGTTCCCCATAATGGGATTATTCCCCGTGTGGTACGGCACACCCCACTGGCTTCCTGTATATGTTTCCCCATAGCGCACATATATACCGTCAAGAAGCCTTTCTCCGTTTTCGTCACAGAAGTCATTAAACATTTCTTCATACATAAAGTCCATAACCGTCTGCGTTGTTTCAAGTCTTATATCTATTTTTCCACTTGTATTTATATCAGGGCGGTCGTTTTTAAGCTTCACAGGCAGCACAATAACATCCTGCATAAAGTAAATTTTCTGACCTGCCTTTTTTGCATCGGAGTACATTTTTATAATTTCACTGCGCTTTTTTTCAACCCATTCTCGCTCCGCACTTCCGTAGGGAAATACCTTTTTTGAATTCGCTTCTTTAACACTGCTGTCGTTGGGGTTTGCAATGTATTCTTCCTTTGTGATGGCAATGCCTCGGCTTTCGTCGTATTCATCCCACAATAAGCCGTACTGCGCCGCTTCAAAAAGCGAAAACGTCATGCCGTCATAGCCGCGCTCGGTCATAAAATCGCCGTGCTCGTAAAGTGAGGTATAGCCAACCTCACCGGGATTATCACTTAACATATTATGCGTGAAAAGACCTTTTCTTGTGTATTCCTCTTGGGTAGTTTCTTCAGAGTCATCCTTAATAACTAACATGGGTTTATTCATATTGCTCACTGATATATTCACCCCCGCCTTAGGAACCTGAAGCCTGAATGCTACTTTAATTTTATCAGAACCGTTTTGCTCTGCCATCGCATCTCTTACTGCCTCTGTTACATCAATTGTTTTCCAGGAGTTTGCAGAGGAAGGATATATTTCATCTGACCAGAATGCCGCAGAATATGAATAGTCATTATTGACTGCGCCATAACCTGCCGAACTTGTATCCTGCCCGAGTGCAACCTTTTCGGGCTTGCCTACAGTTCTGTATGCCGCAAGCTTCATCCATCCCGATAGGTTCTCGTTAACCCCTGTCAGATAAAGCTTAAGCTCGGCACCTTCAAATTCACCCGAAGGAACATCCATCTCAAACTCAATATAACCAACTCTGTTTTTCCATATTACTCCGCCTGTTTCTGAAACTGTTGTTCCCACTATGCAGGGTGCACTGTTTTCATTACCCTCTTCTACGTTCTGACTTGTTCCTATAAACAAGCCGTCACCGCTTGTAGGTCCCGAATAGCTCATAACTGTTGCGTACTCAGTTTTCTCCGCCGCAAATACGGTTAATCCAAAAACTAAAAGCATCGCCAGAATTATCATTGTAATGCAATAAACCTTTTTCATCTGAATACCTCCTTCTCTGTTATTAATTATATCACCATTTTATTCAATTTTCTTTAACTAATTTGAACATTTCTCTTGATATGTATATTTTTTTGAACTAATATATATTTAAGGAGGTGTACATATGATATATGAACAACACAAGGGGTTTGCCATTGAAACAAACAAGCGCCCCCGACAATATTCCATGCTTGAACCTCATTATCACGATTCTTACGAGCTTTACATTCCGCTGAGCGGAAAGAGCACCCTGATGATAGGTGAAGAAATAATATGTATAGATCCTGACTGCGTAGTTGTAACCAATGCCTTTGTCCCTCACGGAAATTTCAGCAAATCGGAGCACGAAAGAACAGTTATTTATTTTGACGATGCATTTTTAGATGCATATCTTACTCCCAACGCAAAACATACATATTTTGCGTTTTTGACAAAACCGGTTATAAATCCCTCAGTGGAAAATTTTAAAAGAATACGCGAGCTTTGCAAATTAATGGAAAAGGAATATCATTCCTCCAACCGTTCCGACGAAATATTCATACTTCTTTCCGAGCTTTTTATTATTCTTCGTTCATCGCCTGCCTATTCGCCGCGTCATACCCATGAAATCGACAGCCTGGTAGGCGCAGTGCTCTCCTATGTTCTTTTAAATTATAAAAGCATTACGTCAATTTCCCATCTTGCGGCGCACTTTTATGTGAGCGAGTCATATATATGCCGAAGCTTTAAAAAGGGCACAAACCTCACTCTTACACAATATATAAATTCTCTTAAAATAAAAGAAGCATGCGATCTTTTGAAAAATACCGATAAAAGCTTAACCGAAATCTGCTTTTATGTAGGGTATAATTCATATGCTCATTTCTGTAACAACTTTTCACGCATTACAGGCACAAATCCAAAAGACTACAGAAAAAACAATCAATAAACAGAGCGAAGAAAACCTGCAACCTCAAAAACATTCAACTAACTTTACACCAAAAAACACCGAGGCTAACCTCGGTGTTTTTTATCATGGCAACACAATCTCCTGCCATATAGTTTCATAAATTTATAAAAGATGCTACTGTTTTTCCGTCACTAACCGGCATATTAAAATAAAGCCGTTTTCCATCCTGTGAAAACGACGGATTAGGATGAACTTTATCTTCCCATATAACCTTTTGTAAATCCGGCATTTTTATTTCACACATCGGATTTTTATTGCCTTTTTCATACACATATATATCAGGCGAAAACCCGGGATAGCATCTGTCTCCCGCAAAAAGATTTCTTTCAGGATTTCCGTCTATATGGTTTCCTATTCCGCCCAGAACTTCAAGCTCTTCTCCGTCTTTTGAAAACCTTGCAATATAGCTTGTATGCATTTCTATTGTACCGTTGTTTTCAAATTGCCTTGTTGCCATATAGGTTTCATCATCGTACCAAAGCTGATGTACGGGCTTGTCGGGTATCATATGTGTTTTTCCTGTGTCAATATCAACGCACCCTAAGGCACCAAAGATGGGGCACTCCAGAACACCCAATCTCATCATAACACTCGTTGCAGAAGGGTTAAGTTGCACATGACTTACTGCCGCAGTTACTTCCACGGGTGTAAGATTGTGTGCTTTTACCATGCTCACAATCTCCTCGGCAGAAAAAACCAGCCTTATAACTCCTGTATGTGTATCAAGTGTATAAATGCCGGGGGTATCAAGCATCGGATAATCGGGGTTTTTTCCCAACTGTTTTTCAACAATTGAAAAAGGATAAATTCCCTTTTCTGCTCTATGCCCCTCTTTAGCATAAATCTTATGCTTAATTTCCAGTGTATCTGCATCCATAATCACAACCTTAGAACCGTCTTTGCCCATGTCTCTGAACACAATTGTGCTGTTATCTATAAATGTTGCCGACGGTCCGTTGTGGTTAACACTATATCCCTTATAAATACATCTCGGGTTTTTTAAGTCCCGGTCACATATCCATAGCTCCGAATCCTTTTGCTTTATATCCTTTTTACGGGCATAAATTATACGGCTCCCGTCAGGGCTTTCTATCATACCGCCGTTCATTCCTATCAAGGTTGAATATTCCGTGTCATCAATTCTGTTTATAATCATATCATTTCAGCCCTTTCTTATCCCTTTACAGTCCTTTAAATTGCATACACCTTAAGATTTGAATATTCTCCAATCATAGGCGCCATCTGTCTGAAACCAATTTTTCCTCCACTCAATATTTCGCCGTAGCTTTCTCCGTCATCTATCCAGGAAAAAACCACCAAATCATTTATCGCAAATTCAATGTTTCCATTCTTTTTCGATACACAAATATGATAGCTTTCAAAAGCATCCTTACAGTCGGGTATAGGGTCAGCCCCCTGGCACACAAGGTGAAAACCCTTGCTCTTTCTCAGATTGCACGTATGAAAACCTCTCTCATCGTCCCATTTTCTGCGGAAATATGAAACATGATAAGCATTTATATCTCCGGAGTGATACAGGTTGTACTGTCCGTCTCTGGGTTGCAACCTTTTATCAAACAAATCTTCTCCGTTACATCCTTTTGCACAAAAAAACATTATTGCAAGCCCCGGCTCCTCAATTGGTCTGAAATCCCATTCAATCATAACGTTCTCGGGGAAATCCACAGGACACCAATACACAAAATTTGCTTTTTGCCCCAAAGTTTCAGACAATGCACTGCTCATCCGCATTTTCCCGTTTACAAAATATATGTTTGCATTGCCCTCCATGCAAAAGTCGGCAACATCCTCCTTACAGGAAAGCTTGTTTTCATAAATCAGCTCTTTCACACCGTTTCATCTCCTTGTTCAATCATATTTCATTTTTTTGCAAAACAGACCGAGAAAAATCCCGGTCTGCTTTGTACTCTTTTTGGGTCATTTTAATCCATTTATTCCACAGTATAAGATTTGCAGATTGCGCTCATTGAGCCAATAGTTTCCCATACCATTAATCTATCGTTTGTGTTAAGCGTTTTTATAACCGTTGCTATTGAGTTGTTAAATTCAATCGGTATGAATTCTAACACAGGATCCTGTCCGTCGGGATAAGTTACATGTATCAGCACAGCATTCTCTACACCCTTTGCAATAACTGTCACAACCCCGTTTGCGTATGTTATCTTTGCCTCGTCTTTAAGTTCAATAGCCACAACGTCAAGTCCGTTTATATAGCCACCATAACTCTTACTGCCTTTTTTAATTTCAACGTCAAGCACACCGTCTGTTATGTTTACCTCAGTAGTATACTGTGCCGCAGATGTTGAAGCAAGGTTACCTGATGTAACACCCTCAACAACATAGTTTGTGCCGTAGCCCTCGTTCCAGCAACCATAATGAATAGTTACAGCATATTTTCCGTTAGGAAGCTTTGCCTTGAATGTGGTAGTGCCCTGCACCTGGTCTGCATGAAGGTTATCATAACCCGAGGGTATTCCTCCCGGTGCACGTTCCATATCCTCTTTCCATGAACCGTCGTCTGCAAAGCCGTAACGTGCAGCCGAGGTAAACAGTGTTGCCGCATTAACCTGAATATACTCAGACTGAACACTTCCGTTACCAAAGTCAAAGTGATACTCAGGCTTTAAAATTTCCAAGCCGTTTATATAGCCACCATAACCCTTGGCGCCTTTTTTAATTTCAACGTCAAGCACACCGTCTGTTACTTCAACCTCACAAACATGTTCTGTTGCATCAGTTGGCGCAAGGTTGCCTGAATTTATGCCTTCTACAACATAGCTTGTGCCAAAACTTGTGTTCCAGCAACCGTAATGAACAACCACTGTGTATTTACCGTTGGGCACCTCTGCCTTAAAGGTTCCTTCGCCCTGCACCTGGTCATTGTGCAAAGCTTCATAGCCCGATGGAATATTATAAGGTGCACGTTCCATATCGCTCAAAGCACTCACAAAGCCATAGGGTGAGCTATTAGAATACAGCTTTGACCCATTTACCTTAACAAAGCCCGACTGCACGTCGCCGTTACCAAAGTCAAACTTCATGGGCTGTGCAGGAACTGTTACAACAAACGCACGGTTAAGTGTAAAATCACCATAAGTAACACTTGCAGTAAGTGTTACGGAAGCATCGTATGTACCGGGTCTGTTAACAGCTGTTATTTCATTGTTGCTTATTACAATTGCGCTCGATGAGCTTACCCAAGATATTGTAGCACCGTTAGAAGCTGTCGTGGGCAGAGTAAGGTCATCCTTTTCCTTTACTGTTGTTGGTGAAAGGTTAATTGCCTCTGCCGCTGCTTTTGCCTTTTCATAGTTTTCGCCAAGTTCTACTGTTTCGGGTGAAAGTGTTACAACACCTGCGGGGAATGCATCAACTGTAAGGTCATTTATGTAATACTCAATGTTGTTATAACCCTGACCTAAATAATCACCCATGGCATCGTTCGTAGTAGGATCCAAGCCTCTTGCAAGTTCCCACAAGTCGTCCATGCCGTCGTAATCCACGTCTTCTATTTCCTTTGTCCATACTGCCGCAGGATAGTATTCATCGTAGTTCATTTCCTTGATCTGATACTTTGTAATAGCCTCATTGAGCTCAGTATCGCTGGAAGTAAGTGTATCAAAGTCACGTCCGCCTGTGAGGTAACCTGTGCCTGTTCGTGCCTCTTCCATTACCTGCTTATCAATCTTAGGTCTCAAGTCAGCTTTTATACCTGCACCTGAGTACTGGAGTACTGTCTGAAAAGCTTCATCTGCCGTCTGCGCCTTACTTGCTATCGATGCATTCTGGCCCTGGCTGTCATACACCTCTATGGGAGATGTAACTTCAAGGTCAGATCTCTGAAGGCCTGAATCGCCGAAATCAAAGCCGTTCCAGTTGTCAGTATTCATCGAAGTATTATAATCTGCACCTGAGCTTGTTACCATTTTGTTGCCTGTAAGATAAAATCTGAACTTCGCGTAATCAGTACCGCTTGAAAGGTCTACATATCTGTAACCGCCTGTTGTGGAAAGACCTGCCTTAAAGTAGTTACCAACATAGTTTACCTGACCAAA
>JAZNWI010000228.1:0-9041 GCA_045593305.1 Clostridia bacterium
GAATTTTCCGATGCCGATTTTCAGGCACCGCTGTACCTTCGCACAACCGAGGAAATGCTTGATGAATTTGGGTATCTCGGCGAGGAGCTTGCATACGAGGTTGTTGTTGAAAACACCAATAAAATTGCCGATATGGTAGAAGAAATAATGCTTCTTCCGGATGAACCGCACACACCGAAAATGGATGGTGCAGAAGAAGAAATTGTTGAAATTTCTGAAAACAGGGCAAAAGAAATATACGGCGAGGAAATTCCCGAAATTGTACGTGCCCGAATGGACAGAGAGCTTGGCTCAATCATAAAACACGGGTTCTCCGTTCTTTACATAATCGCACAAAGGCTTGTTTCAAAATCATTATCCGACGGATACCTTGTTGGTTCCCGAGGTTCGGTTGGTTCGTCTTTTGTTGCATATCTGCTTGGTATAACAGAGGTTAATGCCCTACAGCCGCATTATGTGTGCCCTAACTGTAAGCACAGTGAATTTATAACCGACGGTTCTGTGGGGTCCGGTGTGGATATGGAAGATAAAAACTGTCCAGTTTGCGGCACATTGTATAATAAAGACGGACACGATATTCCGTTTGAAACATTCCTTGGTTTCGACGGCGATAAAGAGCCGGATATTGACCTTAACTTCTCCGGTGAATATCAGCCGACCATACACAAATACACCGAAACATACTTTGGTGAAGGGCATGTGTTCCGTGCAGGTACAATTGGAACGGTTGCAGAAAAAACCGCCTTTGGATATGTTAAAAAGTATGCGGAAGAAAAAGGAATAAAGATAAGAAATGCCGAAATGAAAAGATTGGCTACCGGTTGTGTTGGCGTAAAGCGTACATCAGGCCAGCATCCCGGCGGAATTATTGTTGTGCCGTATACCAACGATATTCACGAGTTCTGCCCTGTTCAGCATCCGGCAGATGATGTAAAATCAACCATTATAACAACCCATTTTGATTACCACTCAATTGACCAGAATCTTTTAAAGCTTGACGAACTTGGTCACGATGACCCGACGGTAATCAGGATGCTTGAGGACTTAACCGGTGTTGACGCAAAGACAATTCCGCTTGGTGATAAAAAGACACTATCCCTCTTTACATCCAACGAGGCACTTAACATAAAAGAGGGCGAGGATATCGGAACAGGGCTTGGAACTTACGGCGTACCTGAATTTGGTACAAAGTTTGTTCGCCAGATGCTTGAAGATACGAAGCCTGAAAAGTTTTCTGAACTTGTTCGAATTTCAGGTCTTTCACATGGTACTGATGTGTGGCTTGGTAATGCACAGGAGCTTATCCGTCAGGGACTTTGTGACCTTTCACATTCCATTTGTGCCCGTGACGATATTATGATTTACCTGATTGCCTGCGGAGTTGAGGCAGGGCATGCATTTAAGATAATGGAAAATGTGCGAAAGGGAAAGGGACTGTCACCTGATGACGAAGAGGCTATGAAAGCGGCAGGAGTCCCTGAATGGTACATGGATTCCTGTAAGAAAATCAAGTACATGTTCCCGAAGGCACATGCAGTTGCTTATGTTACCATGGCATTCAGAATTGCCTGGTTTAAGGTATACTACCCTGAAGCATTTTATATCGCATATTTCTCTGTTCGTGCTGATGATTTTGATGCATCAATTATGACAAAGGGAATTGGAGTTGCAAGGCAGGCAATAGAAGAGCTAAAAGAGAAAAAGAACAACGGCACAATTTCTCCAAAAGAGGAGAACCTTATGCCGATACTTGAAATTTGCGTTGAAATGTATGCAAGAGGTGTGGGATTTATCCCAATCGACCTTTATAAGTCGGAGGCGACCAACTTTGTGCCGACACCGGACGGTATTTTGCCACCGCTTAATGCACTTCCCGGAATGGGAGATAATGCTGCAAGGGCGATAGTTGAAGCACGAAAAGACGGCGAGTTCAAGACCATTGAAGAGTTCCGCGTGCGAACAGGTTCAACTAAAACCATCATTGAAATGCTGGTGGAAGAGGGATGTCTTGATATTCCTGAAACCGATCAGGTATCATTATTTGATTAAAAAAAGGAAATATAAAAAAGTTCAGAACGAAAAACCGCAAAGTCAGACTTTGCGGTTTTTTCTATGAACAAAATGAGCCACTCGGCGTACACATGTACGCTGTCGGGTGGCCTGTAGCACGCTACAGCTCATTTCGTCCATTCTGATTCTTTTTTCTATCCCTTTATAGATTTAGGAGTTGCTTTTACATATTTCTTGCATCTAAAAGATGTGTTGTTCCGTCCTTTAGGGTTACTTTCCACACAGGTATTAAAGTTGCCGATTTATGATAGGACGCTTTGTCAAAAATGTTATAGCCAAGCTCTATACCGATGATTTCCACAGGGGATGTTACGCTTGGAATAAAGTCAATTAGAGCGGAGGTTATGTTCTTTATATTATTACTGCCGTTTTGGGAGTCGGTTTCGTTAAACCAGATTCCTGACACAGATATTATACCGCTTTTTGAAAGCTCCACTATTACCTGAGAATTGAAAATCGGCAGAGAATTTGCCTGGTTTTCAAGGGTTACAGTGTAACCGGCATCGGATTTTTGGGTGGTAATTTCAGCGTTTTGAAGGTCAAAATCCAACCGTTGAAGGCTTGAAATTGTAATATCCTTTGCCATTTTCTCATCAGTTACAGGTATTGAATCGGTAACTGCATCAAGCATGGGATTTCTGACGAAATTAAATCTGTCGCCAAAGAAAGTCAATTTTCCTGTCATGCTTTCATATCCAAAATCAATTTGAGAAATTTGTGTACCTAGAACTTTTTTTGCAAAGGTTTCATAATCGGAAATCACATTATCTGCTTCCGCATACATAACACTTGGTATTTTTTGCGGGATTATAGCAGGGTCTACTTTTATATTATTATTTTTCAAAACCTCCACAGTGGATGAAATCACTTCAGATGATATGGTGGAAGAGGCGTATTTGGAAGTCAAATAAGTTGCAAGGAGAAAAATATCCGTGCAAAGAAACAGAATTATGAGAACGGTTTTTACTCTGCTCCAGTTCATAACATTCCTCCTTTTTACTGTGCTACCACATTATCAATCTCAATATACCAATCAGGAGATATTTCTCCGCCGGAAAGGTCGTCAATATAGGCAGGGAACATCTTTTTAATGTTAATCTGATTCATAGAAGATTGGTACTTTGCAATTATGTTATCAAGTGCCTCAATATAAACCGGTGTGAACCCTGTGTGGTTTTGAGGACTATATCGTCTTAAAATCTGGGAATATTCTGTAATATATCCGTTTTGAACAGTCACCTTTACTGCGCTGTTTTCCGCATATTTAACAGGTATTCCGCCCACACTGTAATCAAATGTAAAGATTTGAGTATTATCTTCTGTAAGCGGGGAGGTTACACTCATTTCCGCCTTTTGGTTAATAGAAAGTCCGATAGTATCAATAAATTCAGCCACTTGCACCACATTTTCGTATGCAACAGAGGATGCACGGGATGAAAGCATAATTCCGTTATCACTTGCGGTATAGGTGAGAATACCGGCTGGGGATATCTTTAAAATACCTGTATTTTCCACAAAAACTAATGTCCCGTCGGCTTCTGTGTATCGCCACATAGAGTTAGGGTTTACAGAAAACGCTGATAAAATCTGGTTAACTGCTCTTTGATTTATTTCACCGTCTTTCATTACAGGGTTTTCAGAATACACTATATCTGCTGCAACAGCGTCGGAATAAATAGGTATCATTGGAGCTAAAATGGTTTTCTGGCTGCCAAATTCCTTGTCAAAGTTAAGGTCAAAAGAGTAGTTTATGACAGACTGGTTTTCTGTGCCTGTCTTTAGTACATTTTCGATTATTGTTGATATTTCCTGTGCCGAATTCTCAATCTTATAAAAGGTATCGCTATCATTTATATAAACATTTCCGTTTTCTTCAATCACGATATCGGAAAAGCTTTTGAAAGAAAGCTCATTTCGGTTAATTCCTAAAAGGCCTGCAAAATTCTTTGCAGAATAGGATGTTGGAAAGGCAAGGTATATTGACTTTCCTGTTAGTGCGGAATACCAGTTTTCGCTTGATACCTGCGAAACATTACGGCCAGGCTTTGAAAAAGCGGTTTTCAAAAGCTTGCTTGCCACAGAATATATTTCGTCAAATTCTTCTGATGTGCGCAGGTATTCAAAACGGCTTGACTGATAGCCTGTATTTACAATTATACGCTCGGGAGCGGTAAGGTTATCAGCAACGCTTCGGTCAGCTTTCTTCAGATTTGTTCGCATACTAAAAAAGTTATAGCCCGTAGGCCATAACTTTTCGTCAACTAATATTTTTTCGGCCAATACGAGAGAAAAAGCAACAAGTATAACAAGTATGAAACTTTTAAGTCGCTCTTTCATCATAGTAAGCCCTCTTTATCTTAAGAAATTCAAAATGTTTATAGTAACGCTTTTTAGTCTTTCAACGGTACTCTTTTTAACTTTTGAAATTCCGATATTAACAACCTGATTTGTATCTCCGTTTTCTGCGTACACAATGAATGTATTACTGTCATTAGGCAAATCCACAACAGTAGAATAAAGACCACTGGCACCAATCTGCTGTGCTGACTTTATTATCATACAATCTTCAGTTCCAGGAACCTGACGGTAGATACGAATTGTTGTACCTTGTGGTCCTACTGCAGAAATTGTATAAGTTCTGTCAGATGTTGATGCAGAAAGTGTCTGCGGACGCTTAATATATATTAAGTCTGTTGAGTTTCCCTGTGCAGTTAGTGGAATCTGTGTTTCGTATGCTGCAAAGGAAACAACGTTTATTGAAAACAGCATTAAAGCTGCAATCAATAACGAAATAATTTTCTTTTTCATTTTATATACAACCTTTCATCCAAGCGAAAACCAAACGATGTGTCGGGAATTTCGTACATAATCCTATCTTACAATACATAGTATACCACAACTGTGTTACAAAGCAATTACATACGGTTTAAAATAAGATAACAATTATAGCGGTACAGAAATGATAACTTCTGTGCCTTCTCCCACATCACTTGCAATAGAAATGTTACCACCAAGCTGGTTCATAATCTGTTTTGCAATGGCAAGGCCAAGGCCTGTTCCACCTGTTTCGCGGGAGCGTGCTTTATCAACGCGGTAGAATCTTTCAAAAATTCTTGGAAGATTTTCTTTTGGAATACCAATGCCGTTATCGCGAACCTTTATAAAGGCATCCTTATAAAGAGTACCGAAATAGACATCGATTTTTCCGCCCTCAGGCGTGTACTTAATTGCATTTGAAATAATGTTTATAACAACCTGCTCCAATTTGTCACGGTCACTTAAAACAAAAGAGCTTTCCTTTGGTGCATGGAGAAGAAGGGTCTGATGCTTTTCTTTTGCGGAGAAGAACATTCGCTCAACAACGCTTGTTAAGAAGTCAGACAGATTGATTTGTTCAAACGGTCTCAGCTCATACTCGCCCTCATCAAGTCTTGACAGAGTGAGAAGGTCTTTTACGATTCGTGTCATTCTGTCCGCTTCATTTGCGATTGTTCCTAAAAATCGGGTATGCATCTCTTCGTCATACGGCATGTCCATAAGGGTTTCGGCGTATGACTTTACTGTTGTTAAAGGAGTTCTTAACTCATGAGATACATTTGCCACGAACTCACGGCGTGAAAACTCAAGCTTTTGCTGGCTTGTAACATCGTGCATAACAACAAGGATACCACCGATTTTGTTCTCGATTTTAAACGGTGCAAAAGAGAAGCGGATAATCTTGTCATTGATAGTTGCCTGACGCTCAGATTTTTCCTCATCATTTATATATATGAGGCTGCCCATCGAAATATCTGCATCAATCTCTTTGAAGAATGTATCAAACCTGATGTCATCATAGTACCGTCTGCCAATCATTTTCTTGGCTTTCGGGTTTATATGGATAAGCTCGCCTTTTGTGTTAAAGGCAAGGATTCCGTCTGTCATATTGTTAAGAATAGTTTCTACTTTATTCTTTTCTGAGTTAACTTCCTCCATAGTGCTTGATAGTGCCGAAGACATGTATGCAAAGGTGTTACTCAAAATTCCAAGCTCGTCCTTTGCATCGGTTGGCTGAACTGCAGTAAATTCTCCCGATGCGATTTTTTCTGCAACGCCTGTCAGGTTGCGGATTGGTTTTGTTATAGTACGGCTGAAGAAGAAGCTCAAAATGATGGCTATACATACAGAAACCAAAAGGGCTTCAATTAAAATAAAAAGTACATTACGGGTAACGGAAGTAACCTCATTTTTTGTATCTTTAATATAAGCTATATATCGTGTTTCGCCGTTTGCATTTATAGGAATGGCATAATCCATATAGGTCTTTTCAGTATCGGAAATATTTCCGCTTTTGCCTGCCATGGCGGTAATTATATTATCGCTTTTTTCAAGATTTGCACTCTTTGCAGGGTCAGATGAGTGAATAACCGCTCCTGTTTTTGCGTCCAGAATGGCATAAAAACGGTAAGTGTCAATTCCCAAAGGACCAGCATAGGAGCCAACAATGTCGCGGACACCTTCTCCGCCTGATAAGCTTGCGCTGTTTTCAAGCTCAGAAACAAGCCCTGTTGTGAAAACCTTTTCCATCATAACATAGAACTCGTCATTATAGAATTTCACAATATTGGCAGTAAGAAAAGAGCCGATAACAACCACTACCGACAGAATAGTAAGTATGAAAATAGATATAATTTTGGTTTGTATGCTTTTAAACATGTCTACTGTGCCTTATTAAAATAATAACCAACGCCACGCTTTGTTATTATGTATCGTGGCATACCAGGGTCGTCCTCAATCTTTTCGCGAAGTCGTCTTACAGTAACATCAACTGTACGGACATCCCCATAATATTCATAGCCCCAAACATTTTCTAAAAGATTCTCGCGGGAGAAAATGCGTTCAGGTTGAGTTGCCAGGAATTTTAAAAGTTCAAATTCACGAAGAGTTATGTCAATAACCTTGCCGTATTTTGAAACTTCGTAGCGTTCTACATTGATGGTAAGGTCGCCTGAAGTTATTAAGGAGCTGTTGTCCTGACCAACTGATGCACGGTCAATTGATGTACGGCGTAGGTTTGCTTTTACGCGTGCGGTAAGTTCGCGGATAGAAAATGGCTTTGTCATATAATCGTCTGCACCAAGCTCAAGCCCCAAAACCTTATCAACCTCTTCTTCGCGTGCTGTAAGCATAATTACCGGAACAGATGATTTTTCACGGATTTTTTTGCACACTTCAAAACCATCCATTCTTGGAAGCATTACATCTAATAAAATAAGGTCAGGATTTTCTGAAAGCGCAAGTTCAAGGCCGGTTTGCCCGTCCATTGCTTCAAGCACCTTGTATCCTTCTTTTTGGAAGTTAAATTTAAGTATGTCTACAATAGCTTGCTCGTCTTCGATTATAAGAACGCATCTTTCGTCCATATTATCACACCTTTCAACAAATATGTATATAGATATACAATTTTATTATAACAGAAACCATAAAAATCTTCAATAGTTATTTAAAAATAATTTGTTTCTTTTATAGCTATTAAATGCCCTCTTTAGAACACTTTTTTTTATGGCACATAATATGTAAAAGAGGGAGGTATGGATGGTGAAAAATACTGTTTGTATAATCGGCGGAGATTTAAGACAAAGACGGCTTTTTGAACTGCTTTTAAAGGATGGATATACCGTAAAAACAATCGGACTTTTTGAGGATGATTCCGACACATCTCCTTTAAAGACGGCGGATATTGCGGTATTCCCTATGCCTATGAGTTTTGATAATGTTTATATAAATGCACCATTTTCAAAAAAGCAGATTGCTCTTATGTCTGTCTTGGAAAGCTTGCCGGATGGATGCTTTGTTATGGGTGGACGAATATCAAAGGAAACAGAAGACGCCTTAACTAAAAGAGGCTTAAAATTTGCAGACTACTATACCAGAGAAGAGCTTATAGTGAAAAATGCCATTCCAACAGCAGAGGGTGCCCTTGAAATTGCTTTTTCTGAGATGCCAATAACGATTTTCGGCTCAAAAAGTCTTGTTGTAGGATTTGGAAGAGTGGGGAAGGTCATGGCGAAAAAGCTTAGGGCATTAGAATCAGATGTTACGGTTTCAGCACGAAAATATGCGGACTTTGCATGGATTGAAGAGGGCGGAATGCGTGCAATACATACCGAGGATTTGCCGGTTTTTGCAGGGGATTATGACCTTATTATAAATACGGTGCCTGCAATGGTTTTAACTGAAGAGGTATTAAAAAGAGTCCGGGATGATGCCCTTATAATTGACCTTGCATCAAAGCCGGGAGGCGTGGATTTTAAAAGTGCAAAACGGCTTTCAAAAAATGTTATCTGGGCATTGTCATTACCGGGAAAAACATCGCCGGTTACATCAGGTGAAATTATAAAGGAAGCAATTACAAATATATTAGGGGAAACGGGGGTGTTGGACGAATGAATTTAGCAGGAAAAACGGTGGGATTCGCATTAACAGGTTCATTTTGCACCTTTTCCAGAGTTTTAAAGGAGCTTGAAAAGGTGGCGGAAATGGGTGCAAATGTTATACCAATCATGAGCGAAATATCATACAGTACCGATACAAGATTTGGGACAGCGGAGGATTTCCGGACCCGAATAGAAGCAATCTGCAAAAATCCTATAATTAAAACGGTAAAGGAAGCAGAGCCAATCGGACCGAAAGGATATTTAGATATTCTGGTGATAGCACCATGCACCGGAAATTCCCTTGCAAAGCTGGCATCAGGTATTGCCGACTCGTCAGTTACCATGGCGGCAAAAGCTCATCTTCGGAATCAGAAGCCGGTGGTTATTGCACCATCTACCAATGACGGACTTGGCAATGCCGCAAAGAATATAGGGGTGCTTTTAAATAATAAAAACCTGTATTTTGTGCCATTTGGTCAGGATGACCACATAAAGAAACCTAACTCATTGGTGGCAGATATGACAAAAATTCTGCCTAGTCTTGAGCTGGCACTC
>JAZNWI010000229.1:0-10739 GCA_045593305.1 Clostridia bacterium
CACTGGTAAACGGTCTTACCTTTGTGTCTGCAACTTTAACATGTTCTGGGTGAACTGCATAGCCTTTTAAGGCTTCTTCGCTCTCTAAAACTGAATATAACATAACATCTACATTAGAAGATTCAAGCTTTTCTATCTGCACTTCTATTTCCAAAAGTCCCGGAACAACACCCTTTAGTGCCTCAAGGCTTTCTTTCATATCCTTTTTAATTTCATCTGTATTGAATTCGTCTTTTAATTTCCATAAAATAATGTGTTTTACCATGATTTATTCTCCTTTTTTCTCTCTTGAAAATCCAATAAATATTAGTGAGCTTAAAAGCAAGAAATACGGATAGAACAGCTTTGGTATAATGTCAAGTGCTGACAGCTGTCCGCCAAGCTCTGAAACTGCTGTAAGTGCTACAAGCATCTGTGCGCCATAAGGCAGGATTGCCTGAACAACACATGAAAATGTATCAAGGATTGATGCCGCTTTTCTATTTGAAATTCCATAATCCTTTGCAATTTCCTTTGCAATTGGGTTTGCCATAACGATTGCAACGGTGTTATTTGCTGTTGCAACATCTAAAACTCCAACTAATGCTCCCATACCAATCTGTCCGCCTTTTTTGCCGCGGAATACTTTCTTAATTCCGTTAAGAAGCGCATCAAATCCGCCGTATTCACGAATTAATGCACAGATTGCTGAAACCAGAATTGTAACAACAATGGTTTCAAACATTCCAGAAGCACCGCTACCCATGTTGGCAAGTAAATCTGTTGCTTGAACACTTCCTGTTAAAAGCATTATCAAAGAGCCGGAAATTATACCTATCAAAAGTACAACGAATACATTTATTCCTATAATTCCACCGATTAAAACAAGTACATACGGAATTATCTGAATAAGGTTATATTCATGCTCAACTGTTCCTGAAATTTCGCTGGCAAGGGACATTACTAAAACAACTATAATTGTGGCAATAGCAGCAGGCAAAGCAATAAAGAAGTTTTCTTTGAACTTATCCCGCATAGCACAACCCTGACCGTTACAAGCAGCGATTGTTGTATCAGAAATAAAGGACAGGTTATCGCCAAACATTGAACCGCCTATTACAGACGCTACACAAAGTGACATATCAAATCCTGATGCCTTTGAAACTGCAACCGCAATTGGGGTTAAAAGTGTGATTGTTCCAACCGATGTTCCCATTGCAAGGGATACAAAACAGCTTACTACAAAAAGCACCATTACCGCAAACTGCGATGGAATTATTGAAAGCATAAAATAAGCAACGCTTTCGGCACTTTCTCTTCCAACAACGCCCACAAAAATTCCGGCTTCTAAGAAAATAAGTATCATTGTGAAAATATTCTTATCTCCTACGCCTTTACCCATAACTTCAAGCTTTTTATCAAAGTTAAGTCCTTTATTCTGCAAACATGCAGTCAAAAGTGCTACCAAGAATGCCACTACAATCGGGATATTATAAAATCCCATTGGTATTTTTATGGCATACTCAAAAATAAGCCCAAGTCCCAGATATAAAATCAAGAACACTCCTATCGGCAAAAGTGCCTTTACATTTCCTTTATTCATAGCTTTTTCTCCTTAATCAATTACTTCAATAACCATCTCGTCAACAATCTCTTCATTGGCTATAAACAATGTCTTATAGCCTGAAATTTCATCAACATAGGTTTCTTTTTCTTCGCCGTTAACGAAATACTTTCTTTCGCCTGCGTTTTTATTATTGTAGATATACTTTGCCTTTTTGCCCTTAAAGTATGTTTCAACTTCTACGCTATCTGTCGGCAAGTAGTCAGGTGTTGCAATTTTGACACCACCAATTTCTACATGCAGACCAAGTGCATACTCATAAATGCATCTGTAAATTACCGCTCCCGAGCCTGTGTACCAATCACCAAAAGATTCACCATCAATCTGGTATTCCTCGTTTCGGCAATATGAGTTTGGCATAACAAATGGAGTTTTAGTAACTTTAGCGTGAGTTAGCGGAAGACACTTTAAAATCTGCTCCCACGCCTTTTTACTTTCGCCCAGAATGAATAGTGCCATAATTGCAAAAGTTGTTGCGTGAACATAAACATTTGCGTTTTCAGCTGTTCCCGGAGTCAGGGTTGCAATTCTTCCAACGCCTTTCATATCGCTTGGAAAAAACTTGTCAAAGGTCATTATTCCGTACTTTGAATCAAGAATTTCATAAGCTTTTATGATATCCTTTTTAAGAGATGGATCACGCTTTATCATTTCGCTGATACACCAGAAAGAGTATGGGTTTACGCTATATCGCCTCTGTCCGTCAGTATCGCAAAGGCTTCCGATTGTGTATGCTCCCTTATCACCCCATCCGTGAATTAACATGCGATAGTGACCGTCATTTTGAATAGCAAACTTTTCAAGACCAACCGCAATTTCGTCACGAATCTTTGAAAGTTCATCACACTTTTCATCGTATCCTGTGACACTTCCCAAAATTTCGTACATTTCTTTCAGTAGCTTATAAAGTTGCAAGGTCGCCATAACGCTACAGCCTGTACCGAACTCAGAAGTTCCGTCCAAAGACTCGCCAAGGCCGTTTACTGCATCGTTCCAGTCACCATATAAAATCTTAAGACAATTTGTTCTATCATCAATATTTGAAGTAAGATAATCGGTAATTTTAATCAAGTGGTCAAGAACTGTATCCTTAATGTCACTCTTTTTATACTGTGATTTCTTCTCATCAATAATTTCGTAGTAGGAACACTCTTCTGAAAGAATTGAATAATCACCTGTGCGGCTTATGTATCTGTGAAGCGTTTCTATTACCCAAAGTCCCTGATCGATGAACTGTCTTATATCAAATTTCGGGATAACTCCTTCAACCGCAGGAACTGCAAACTGTCTTGGTGCTCTTCCGTTTGACATAATGTAGTTAAGGCATAAAATTATCTTTTTCTTAACATCGTCCTTGTTCCAGATAGATGCTGCTGTTAACTGTTGGAAAACATCTCTTATTCCAAGCATATCCCCGGCATAGCTTTTGCCAAATGAGCAAAGGTCAATCTGCCTTTGAACATTCTTTAAAAACTTATTTAAAAGAATATTATTAACTTCTTTACCGTTAAATTCTCCAAAGGAAATTTCTACTCCTGAAAGTCTCTTTTTCTCCGCATCTTCCTGAGCTAAAATATCTTTTTCAATTTCTTCAATTACAACCTTTTCGTTGGTAAGCTTCTCGGCCTCTGCCATATTGTGCACAACATCCATCAAGAAGCATACCGATACATCTCCCATAGGCTTTATGCTAAGCTTTACAATATCAGATGAAATTGCCACATCCATTGTATTAACGGAATATGCGTACTTTTGGAATGCTCCGTCCTTTAATGCTTTTGCATTTACCATGCATCTGCCGGCTTCGCCCATAAACTGTGCCTTTGAAGCAGTACTTTCCACCTTATATTCACAATCGGCATATACCGATTTTCTCACAACTGCAATGTTTAAAAGTTCATTTTCGCCAGGGCTTGGCTTTCTTTCTATTGTGCAAGCACCGTTTTTATAAAGCTTTCCGTATCTTTTAAATCCTCCCCAAACATCATCCGTAAATGAACATTTTAGTAGTGGATTAAAATATGATGCGATATATGTTTTAATATTTTCGTCTGTTTTATTCAATGCGTATGCTGTAAATGCAAATGATTTTTTGTTGGTAATTGATGCTCTTAGTGCAAATGTTACTTTTGGTGTATCTGCAATAAAGTATGCCGCCCTTTTCCCATACACAAGGTATCTTTCCGTCTTAAACGGCTCAAAAAGTTGTTTTGCGATGCCTGTTATTGAAATCGGGAACCAGCCATCCTCCATCTTTATTCCGCCCCAAAAGTCAAGATTGCTTTCATCCTGAAGGCGTGGCGAATTCCTGAAAATAGTAAGATTGCTTTCTGTGGCATTAATATGACCTGATGAATGAATCCAAAGATTTCTGCCATCCATATCATAAGGGTACCTTGATTCACCCTCAGCTCGCTCAAGGCACAAAATTTCATTGTCGTTTAAGTAGTAAACATTACCCGGAAGCGCAGCATCATCAAGATTTTTGTTTTTAAGATTTTCAATATCCGCTAAAATTTGCTTAATTTTTTCTCTCATTTTTTATACCACCTATTTATTAAAAAACTGTGTTTTATAATATTGTGCCTTTTGATTTACTGTTTTAATTGCTTCCTTGCCATTACCGGTTTCTGCATAGCTTAACATCAAATCTCCCAGATTATGTGTATAGGTTTCATATACAGGATAGAAGTTTTCCATCAGGAAGGTTGCATATTTAACCAGCCTGAAATCACCCACAATGTATGGATTTTTCTCGTCTACCAAATCTACTGCAACTGAGCGTTTATCCATAATGGCATCTGGGATTTTTTCATTATCCTTTAAAAATACCAATGTACAGTATTTCCCAAAGTTATCTGTATATTTTTTGTAATTGTGAGTATCTGTTGAACCCACAATCGGCATATCAATGCCTTTTAATCTAAGTTCCTGCCACAAGGATGCCTGAAGTCTGTTTTCATTTGGCGTGCATCCGCCAAACACTTCAAAAATATCATAAATTCCTTGTTTTAGTGAATATATCACAAAATCTGTTTCGGAATGATATTCGTCACGGATTGTCCAATACGGGTGTGGGAAAACCGCTTTTCCGCCACTTTCTCTTATCTTTTCACAAATCCACTTTCGCATTGTAAAGTCAAATGCATCAATCCCGTTTAGATTTTCTATTTTATCTGCTTCTTTTTGCAGTTCTTTGCATAAGCTTTCATAATCTTTTTCAATTAACTCGTTTACGCTATAACTACCGCCAAGATTTACAATATGTATATATCCCATATCACAATTATGTACTTCCTCGCCAGGCAAAATAGTAAGACCTGTATCAACACCCTCAAACATTTTAATTGCCTCAATAGACGGGTAATATTTATGATGGTCAGTTATACATATAAAATCAAGTCCCATCTGGCGATAACCAGATGTTAGCTGTGCTATGGTTCCAAGACCATCAGAGCAGGTTGTGTGCATATGCATATCTCCGCGATATGGCATTGTACCAAAAAGGTCACTATTTAGTGCATAAACTCCAAATTCATATAACTTTTCACCGTTTTCTGAAAGGATAATCAAACGATATTCCTGTTCATTTCTAAAGTGATAAGAAAAGGTTATTTTAGAGTCCTTGCATGATACAACAAGTTCGTTGAATTTATTGCCTAATATCTTAAGCTCCGCATTTCTCGGCAAATCTCTCTTTTCCTTTGGAACAACTTTCAGTGTGTATTCTCCGTCTTCAAGATCGGTTTTTGTATGTATTGCTGAAATAGTTATTCGGGTAACCTTTCCTGCTTCTACTACTGACGGAAAAACAGTGAAAATTTTGCTTTCTTTTCGCATAACCCTTTTCTCCCCTTGTGTAATTCCATACAAGGCAATTATACAATATATGTAAAAAAAACGCAAGCATTTACATGAAATACTTGCGCTTAAATTACTACCTTAAATTTTTGAATATATTACCGTCACATCCGGATGAAGTTGAAGTATTGATGCCGGTACTTTTGGAGTAATCGGTCCAAAAAATGCTTTTTTGATGATTTCCTCTTTATTTTTTCCGTTTGCAATAAGAAGAACCTTTTTTGCACCCATTATACCGCCCATACCCATTGTTACAGCCTGCTTTGGCACATCATCGGCTGACGAAAAGAATCTTGCATTAGCTTCAATGGTTGAAGGGTCTAATTTTACAAGATGTGTTTCCTTTATAAAAGCCTCATCAGGTTCATTAAAGCCAATGTGGCCGTCAAGACCTATTCCAAGAAGCTGTATATCAATACCGCCAAGACTTTCTATCCTTGCATCATATTCTTTGCATTCTTTGCTAACATCTTCTGCACAACCGTTTGGTACAAAGGTATATTCTTTTCGTATATTGATTTTAGAAAACAGGTTAGTGTCCATAAAATATCTGTAGCTTTGGTCATTATCACCTTTAAGTCCCACATATTCATCAAGATTTACAGATGTAACCTTTGAAAAATCTAGGTCATTATTCTCATAAGCTTTTACTAAACAATCATATGTACCGAGAGGACTTGAACCTGTTGCAAGTCCTAAAATACTCTCCGGCTTTGAAATCACCTGTGCAGCAATAATCGCAGCCGCCCTTCTGCTTAATTCCTCATAGCTTTCTACTTCAATATAGTTCATTTCTCTATTTCCTTTCGACAATGTTATTTTGAGATTTAACTATACATCCTCCGGGAAAGACTCCTCTTAACGCATTGAGAGGATAAACCGATGTATTTCTGCCGATTATAGTTCCGGGGTTTAAAACACATCCGCAGCCTATATCCGCCCCGTCTGCCAGAATTCCGCCAATCTTGCGAAGTCCGGTTTCGTATTCAGTTTCGCCGTGGATTACTACAGCTTTTCCGTCTGTTTTTAAATTTGAGCAAATTGACCCTGCTCCCATATGAGCTTTATTACCCAATATAGAATCACCCACATAATTATAGTGCGGTACTTGAACTTTCTCAAGGAGTACGCAGTTTTTAAGTTCTGAAGAATTACCAATGACACAGTTTTTACCTGTAATTACAGAACCTCTTATAAATGCGCCGGGGCGTATTTCAGTACCTGCACCTATTATTGCCGGTCCCTCAATAGTAGCAGTAGGATAAACCTTAACATTTTTCCCTACATATACATTTTCAGAAATTTCTTCAAATTCATCGAGCCCTTTTTCTATAAGGTCAAGTATATATGCCTTTATTTCAGGAAGAATTTCCCAAGGGTACTTAAACTTATAAAAAAGCTCCTTCAGATATGGTGTTTCACATTCAAATAAATCTTTAATTTCAACCTTTTTATTCAACACCGTGTCCTCCATTTAAAATCGCATCAACAATTATCTGTGCATACACTTCGCATTTTTCTTCGTCTTCGCTTTCTATCATAACTCTTATAACAGGTTCTGTTCCACTCTGACGAAGAAGCACTCTGCCTTTACCGTTAATAAGCTTTTCAACCTCTGCAAGGCTCTCCATAACAGCGTTATCCTTGAAAACCGCCGGCTTATCCTTTACCCTTACATTCTTCATATATTGCGGATAAAGCTTAACAGGAGCTGCCAATTCAGCAAGAGAAAGTTTTGTATCGCACATTTCTTCCGCCAGCATAATTGCCGTCAAAATACCATCTCCGGTAGTTGCATATTTTTTTATTATGATATGTCCGGATTGTTCACCGCCAAGGTCATATCCCTTCTCCTGCATACACTCGTATACAAATCTATCGCCCACATTTGTTTGTTCGCATTTAATACCTGCTTCTTCAAGGCTTTTAAAAAAGCCACTGTTGGACATAATCGTTGCAACCACCATATTATGTGAAAGCATTCCTCTTGATTTTAATCTTTTTCCCAGAATGTACAGCATTTTATCGCCGTCAACAATCTCGCCGTTTCCGTCAACTGCTATACACCTGTCAGCATCACCATCAAATGCAAATCCTACATCAAGGTGTTGTTCCCTTACAAGCCTACACAAGTTTTCAATATGAGTAGACCCGCAGTTTTCGTTAACATTAAGTCCGTCAGGCTCCGCACCTATTACAACAGTCTGGGCACCAAGTGCTGCAAATACTGACTTTGCAATCATCCACGAAGCACCATTTGCGCAATCAAGACCTATTTTTAGATTTTTATAGGAATGTGATGCCAATGAAATCAGATATCCCAAATACCTGTTTCTTCCTGAAGAATAATCCATAATACATCCTATTTTTTCTTTTGTAGCAAGCGGTAAGTCATTTCCTTGCACACCTAAAATCTTGAGATTTCCATCTAAATATGCCTCTACAAGCGTTGTCACTTTATCATCAAGCTTTTCGCCATATTTATTTATTATTTTTATTCCGTTATCGTAATAAGGATTGTGAGATGCTGTTATCATAATGCCACAATCAAATTCTTCTTGCCTTGTTACATAAGACACACTAGGAGTTGTTGTTACATGCAGCATATATGCATCTGCACCGGATGCGGTTATTCCAGCCACAATAGAATATTCAAGCATATAGCTTGAGCGTCTTGTGTCTTTTCCTATAACAATTTTCGGTCTTTTATTACCATTTTCGCAACCTGATAAGGACGACTGATAATACCATCCCAAAAATCTTCCCACTTTATACGCCTGTATGGAGGTTAATGTGACATTTGCTTCTCCTCTGAATCCATCAGTACCAAAATATTTATTTCCCACCTGTTCAAGTTGAGGAATATTTATTTTTTCATACAGTAGTTGATCTGTAGATATTCCAAACAAATCACATAGCTGAATAACCTTATCTATTTGTGGAAGTGCCTGATCCATTTCCCATTTTGAAACAGATTGCCTTGAAACATCCATTTTCTCAGCAAGTTGTTCCTGTGACATTCCCGCCATAATACGAAGATTTGTGATTTTTTCTCCTATTTTCATTTACTCAACACTCCTTTTTATTGGCAGCAGCCCTACTGAATCGCACATGTGTGCGGTTCAGTAGATAACTGCTTTATTGCCTTATAATAAAACCTTAGTACTTAAATATATCAGTTACGCTTATACACACAAAGGAGAAAATAGGGGTTAAGCTTGATCAATTTTAATGCTTGGTGTAGGAAGTTTTTTACTATAGAACTTTAACAAGCATTACAATCTTCTTGAATAACATTAAATATATTAAAAGTATTTTCAGGTTTTATTACCCTAACATACAAGGAAATGATGCACAGCAAAAACAATTTAAATACTTTCTTAAGAAGAACTTTTAAATGTGCATCATTTCATTAGTATAATCTATTATATTTAGAATATCATACATTCATTATATAATCTACCAACTTTTCTTTGAATATTTTGCAACCAAAAGTTGCCATTTTTCTTTGACTCTGTTTATTTCTTTATTAAAATGCTCAAATATACAACTTTTTGTACTCTTTAATTTACATTCTGTTTAATATTATATACTATTATATACAAATTTATCAAAAATCCCCACACTTTTGTGCAGGGATTTTATTTCTATTTCATATCCTTAAGTAGTGTCAGGCATTTAGCAAGCATTCTCATAACATGGAATGGCCCTTTATATGTATGCCCCTTACAAGGTGGTTCTGTTGGTTTTCCGTCGCGTCTTAGGTATCCGAACCATTCGCCAAACTCAGGGTCGGAAAAATGCTCAAATGCATAATCACAAACCTTATCAAAAACTTCCTTATATTTCTCGTTTTTGGTATGTTTATAAAGCATCAAGGACGCTATAATTGTTTCGTTATGCGGCCACCAAAGCTTCATATCGTGCTCGTATGCTTCTACAGGAAGACCTAAAACATCCTTGAAGTAGAAAATGCCGCCGTATTCTTTATCCCAACCACGCTCAAATGCTTCGTCAAAAACCATTGCCGCAAAGTCCTGAAGTTCCTTATCGTCTCTTTTAATCGCTTCTTCCAACAAGAACCATGAACATTCAATATCGTGACCAGGGTTTATGACACGACAAGGTGAGCTGTTTAAAATCACGCTATTATCGTTTGTGGCAACATTTTCAAACATAGCCTTATACTCGCTCTTATGGAAACACTTGATGTCAGCAATAAGCTTTGTGATAATCTCATCATACATATCGTATCGAGCTTTGTCTGCATCTCGCATAATAGCTGATACATTAAGCATAATCATCGGGTTTGCCAAAGATTTTGTGTCGCGTGTTTGGGCACAACCCTTTGGTGTGATTTTGAAAGGGTCTGTGCTTGGGTCATCATACATACTGTAAACAAAATCAAAATATTCCTTTGCTGTTTCAAGGTACGCTCTATCCCCTGTCGCCATATAGTATTCTGCGTTTGCAATTATGTAGAATGTTTCGCTGAACCAATAACGACGCTTACGAAGTGGCTTTCCGTCACGGGTTACGGTGAAATACATTCTCTTATCGCTGTCGATACAATACTTTGTGGCAAAATCTATACAGCTCTTTGCAAATTCAAGGTACTTTGGATTTTTGTCAATGTTATTGTAGATGTATGAAAACATCCAACCACATCTACCCTGCATCCATACGCTCTTATCTTCAGAATATACCTTTCCGCTTCTGTCAACGCAGTTTAAAATTCCGCCATATTCTGTGTCAACTGCATTATTTAGCCAGAATGGCACACATGATTCCAAAAGTTCAGCTTTGAATTTATCGTAAATCTTGTTCATATTATCACCTGTTTTGCCCGTATTATAGCCTTGCAACTCCGCTCTTTCTTGCAGCTTCTGCAACTGCTGCTGCCACAGTCTTACCTATTCTTTCATCAAATGCCATAGGAAGAATATAATCAGCGTTTAGCTCGCTATCTGATACCATACTTGCGATTGCATAAGATGCTGCCATCTTCATTTCGTCATTGATGTCGCTTGCACGAACATCTAAAGCTCCACGGAAGATACCAGGGAATGCAACAACATTGTTAATCTGGTTCGGGAAATCAGAACGGCCTGTTCCAACAACAACCGCTCCGCCCTCTTTTGCAGCGTCAGGCAAAATTTCAGGTACTGGGTTTGCCATAGCAAATACAATAGCACCCTCGTTCATTGTGCTAACCATTTCAGGTGTTACTATATTAGGAGCAGATACGCCTATAAATACATCAGAATTCTTCATT
>JAZNWI010000230.1:0-1628 GCA_045593305.1 Clostridia bacterium
GCAGATATTTCTTCGAAAAAGACAACAGTATTATGCGAAGGGACATCGACATCTGCAGTATTTGAGGAAAAGCTGAACTATGAAAAGGATTTCAAGTTTCCGATTTATTCCAAGGATATGGATAGATATGAATACTGGACAATTAAAGTAGTCCATGATTGCAACAATTCCCTTTGGAATACAGTTGCAGAAGAAAGTAACACGGCAGTTAAGGCCGAAGACGGGAATGTGTTTTTAAGTATTAATAAAGCTCCTTATATAAGTGGTAAATTCTTTGATGAAAATACCACTCAGGAAATAAAATTTATTCCAAAAACTGCATCGAAGGGAAGTAAGGTAAACTTGATATTCTCTGCAAATAGTGCAGTTGAGTTTGACAATAATACAAAGGACATTAAAAACGACCATTTCAGACTTGAAATTGAAAATAGCCTTGCTGATTTGTACGAGCGTGAACTTGGCGAAGAACGCTTGGTTAAAAAAGGAATAGAATTCCCTTTAAAAGATAATGAAGAAAATCATATTAAGATAGCTTGTGTACCTGCAAGAGATAAAACAATTGTCACTATTTGGCTGAACGGTGAGGTTAAGGCTAATGTCCTTGCTGAAAGAGAAGCAGCTTCAGGATATATTGGTTTCTCTACCATAAAGACAGGTATCAAAGTTATTGAATAAGCAGGAAAGGAAGAGACTATGAAAAGAATAACAGCTTTAATAACTGTATTTGCAATTATTTTTGGCATGGCAGCTCCTGCTTGGGCTACAGATAGTTATGTGGCCGTTTCTACGGAAAAACCTATTGAAGCATTGGTTGGTCCGGGAGAAGGCAACCCACAATATGCAAATGACAGTAGTTCGACTTCTCGATATACCGGAAACAGAAGCTACACCAGTAATGCACTTACAATTGATCTTGAAAAAAAGTATATTCTGGATCATGTAGTCGTAACGGTAGGCTACGCAAACACAAGTACAGTTTATGTATCTAATGATTCAGAGTTCAATACATACGTAGAGTTGGAACTTGAAAGCACAGAATCATACACCAACAAATACAAAATTCCTTCCGAATATGCAGGATCTGCTTATCGTTATGTGAGATATAGTTTTACCACATCAACAAGAAATGTGTTCATTTTCGATTTTCAGGCATATACAACACAAGGAAATTCCACCGGAACAGGACCTCAACTGACAGTTCCAACGGAATTTGAGGAAGACCTTGTAGTGGCTTCGCTGAACAAGCCAATTCTTTCAAAGACGCACGGAGATGGTGCTGGATGGGAAAACCATGTAGTAGCAAATGCGGTTGACGATGATTTGAACACAATGTTTCTCGGAATTCCAAACAGACAGCAGGTGGAATGGGTAACTATTGACCTTGAAGAAGCAGTTGTAATAAATAAGATTACAGCAAAATTCGATGTTCAAAAATCATATAGTGTTCATGTAACCAATACTTCTTATGGACAGGTAGAGGAAATTACCGACGGAATACAGCTTACTGAAACATCATCGGGAAGTAAAGAATTTGTGCTTCCTGAGGGACATGAAAATACTGCATTTCGTTACGTAAGATTAAGATTTAATGGTGATGAACCGAATACGGGAAGCGACACAGAACAAAA
>JAZNWI010000231.1:0-1856 GCA_045593305.1 Clostridia bacterium
CGGTGATTTTTCCGCCCTTGGTTATATAAACGATGCCGTCCAAGGTGACTATCGCCATTGGCATCCCTGCCCGAAGCCTGATTTCACAAAGCCTGTCCATATCAACTCCCCTAAGACAAGCCCTCTGCTTTTCAGGGATAGCACCCAAAAACTCCATACCTTCCATATTTTCTTCTCTTGCGATTGTAAGCATCATGTCCACCTCTTTCCCTTTATCATATTTCCCGTCACGCAAAAATAGAACAACAAAAAAAGAACGGATATTTCCGTTCTTTTATCGTGAACATAACCTCGTTCCAATCTTTGACCGTCCGAATAGGTCGGGTTCTTATTTTAATAACACAACTGCCATAGAGGAAATTCCTTCGCCACGACCCTCAAAGCCAAGCTTCTCAGTGGTGGTAGCCTTTACATTGACTGCATCTTCATCTATGCCCATGGCTTCTGCCGTATTCTTTCGCATAGCAGGGATGTATGGCAAAAGCTTTGGTTTTTGTGCGATAATTGTTATATCCGCATTTTCAATCTCGTAGCCTTTTTCACGGATAAGACTGCAAACATGCTTTAGCAGAATCACGCTTGAAATCCCTTTATATTTCGGGTCAGTATCAGGGAAATGCTTGCCTATGTCTCCAAGTGCTGCTGCACCTAAAAGTGCATCACAAAGGGCGTGAAGTGCCACATCTGCATCAGAATGGCCTAAAAGTCCCTTTTCGTATTCTATCTTTTCTCCGCAAAGATAAAGGTCGCGATCCTCAACCATGGCGTGAACATCATAGCCTTGACCAATTCGCATTTTATTCCCCTCTTTTCCTTAAGATTCTCTCCGCCAATTCCATATCATCAGGCGTTGTTATTTTAATATTATCATAGCTTCCGTCTACGATTTTAACCTTTGCCCCATACTTTTCAGCAAGGGCACAGTCATCAGTGAAAACCTCGTCGCACTTTTGGTACATTTCGGTAATTTCCGAAAGCTTAAACACCTGTGGTGTTTGTATGTTATATATAAATTCGCGGTCTAGAGTTCCTGAAATAAAACCGTCATTATCTGCCACCTTCAAAGTATCTTTACATTTAACACCAAGTGCCGCAGCACCGACTTCTACCGCTGCATCAAGCACATTTTTAATATCTTCCTGTGAAACAAGTGCCCTTGCACCATCATGGATTGCGACAAAATCACCGCTTGCCACCCTGAGTCCGTTTTGTACCGACTCACCTCTGACACTTCCGCCAGGTACTATTGCCTTTATTTTACTGTATTTTGAAAGGATTTTTCCTGCTTCTTCTGTTTCGTTTGTAACCACTATGATTTCGTCTATAGAAGGCAGCTTTTCAAAAACGGAAACTGTATGTTCTAAAATTGTTTTTCCCAAAAGCTCCAGAAAAACCTTGTTTTTCCCTGCTTTCATCCGAGTTCCGCTTCCTGCTGCAACAATTACTGCGGAAATTTTCATAATTTACTCTCCTTTTATAAAAAAATTGCCTTTGATTTCTGTAAAGAATCCCAAGACAATTTTATTTTACTTTAAAAGTTCTTCCACGGTGTCATTTAAAATGCTTTCAACATCGCTCACGCTTGCGGCACCTGACAGTACAATTTCGCTTACCATAATACGCTTTGAAGTAGCAAGCATTTTTCTTTCGCTTGTTGACAGACCTTTTGCTTTTTCCCGAAGCATCAATGCCTTGACTACCGAAAGCACCTCATAAATGTCACCACTTTTAATTTTGACAATATTTTCTCTTTGGCGTCTGTTCCAGTTATCATCAAGGACAACTGCTTCTTTGCGAAATGCTTCAAGCACTTTAAGTGCTTCTTCCTTTGTTATGACATATCTTACGCCAATTTC
>JAZNWI010000232.1:0-2687 GCA_045593305.1 Clostridia bacterium
TGACGAAATGCAGATTGAAATTCCGTGATTATAATACATAACCACACTTTCAATGCAGTTTCCGTCATGAAGCTCAAAAAGATATTTGGTTGTCTTATCAAGCTTTGAAACATACTTTTCACGAATTTTTAAAGTTGAAACAAAACTCACTTTAGAAAGCTTTTCCCGCGTCTGCTTTGAAATGTTGGTCATTTCGTCAAAACTCGTAACGCCCTTTGACAGCCATTCGAAAATCTGACCTGCGCGGAATTTTGGCTCGCCTTGTTCTTTTAAAAATTCCTCAAGCTCGCTATATTCAAAATCCTTTAAATCTATCATTTGCATTTCCTTTTTATCTTACAAATAAAGAATCCGTCTGTACCATCTATATTCGGATAAAGGGTTATATATCCCTTATTTTCCCGATTGAGTTTTCCCGGAAGCTCTATTTTTGAAAGTTCAAAGTCCTTATTTTCTTCTAAAAACTTCAGCACCACATCTTCATTCTCCCGCTTTAGAATGGTGCAGGTGGAATAAACCAATTCTCCGCCCGATTTTACATACTTAGAAGCATTTTCAAGAATCTGATATTGAATTTTGGGTAAGTCTTCAATATCATCCTTGTTCCATTTAATGTCCGGCTTTCTTCTTATTATGCCAAGACCTGAACATGGAACATCACAGAGAACCTTGTCCGCTTTTCCTATCAGCTCTTCCTTTAGCTTAAGAGCATCTCCCACACTTGCATCAATTATGGAAATTCCCATACGCTCTGCATTCTTCATTATGATTTCAATCTTATGCGGATGAATGTCAAAGGCATATACCTTACCCTTGTTTTCCATAAGCTCGGCAAGATGAGTTGTCTTACCGCCAGGTGCTGCACACATATCAACACAGGTGTCATCCGGCTTTGGCAAAAGTGCAAGCCCTGCCATCATTGCCGCAATATCCTGCGGTATAATCCTGCCTTTTTGGTAGTCAGGATTTTGTGCCACATCGGTACCTTTTAAAATCCTTGCACCGTCGTAGATAGGTGACACTTCGCAGTCCGTTTCAAGTTTCTCATTTTTTAAAGAGTTAACTCTTACCGTTGTTTCAGGCTCTTCATTTAAAGCTTCCAAAAGGTCTTCGCAGAAGCCTGTATCCCAGAAAAGCTCCACCATTTCTTCCGGAAATGAATATTTTACCGAAAGGTTTTTAATTTTATCTTTTGGATATTCCAAAGTATCTTTTCCGCGAATCACCGAATGAAGTATTCCGTTTACAAATCCTGCGGATTTTCCGCAATACTTCTTTGCAAGCTTAACGCTTTCGTTAACCGCTGCAGATTCAGGGATTTTATCAGTGAAATAAAGCTGATAAACGCCCATACGGAGTATCAAAAGCACATATTTTGAAAGCTTTTTTATCTTGACCTTTGAATACTTTGAAATTATATAGTCAAGTGTTAATTTTCTGCGCACTACCCCATAGACAAGCTGGGTCACAAGACCCTTATCACGACCATCTTCCAATTTTGGTAAAGCAGACTTCACCGCCATATTGGAATAGGCACCGTCATATTCAATTTCGTAAAGCGCAAGCAGCGCTGCTTCTCTTGGGTTTTGCATAGTTTTAGTCTCTTCTTCTTGAATTACTCAGTAGTACCAGTCTTAATAACTGAAGTGCTGTTGATATAACTGCCGCAACATAGGTCATGGCAGCGGCACGAAGCACCTTTTTTGCACCAGTCAGTTCATCATCTTCCAGCATTGCACTTTGGTTTAAAATAGTAAGGGCACGGCGTGATGCATTAAATTCCACCGGCAAGGTTACAACCTGAAATACCAACGCTCCTGAGAATAAAAGTATTCCGATGTTTGTCAGTGCCGGCAAGGCAAACAGCAGACCTATCAAAAATAGTGGCATTGATAATGTTGATGCAATGTTTACTGCCGGTACGATTGCGTTTCTCACCTTAATCGGCACATAGCCAACTGCATGCTGAACAGCGTGACCTGCCTCGTGCGCTGCAACGCCGATTGCTGCAACAGATGTGTCAGAAAATGTTGCATCTGAAAGCCTTATAACATTTGCTTTCGGGTCATAATGGTCGCTTAGGTTGCCGTTTATGTGTTCAATTCGCACATTATATAGTCCGTTATCGTCTAAAATTTTTCTTGCCGCATCTGCACCTGTGTAGTTTCGGTAGCTTTTAACCTTTGAATATTTGTTGAAAGCTCTCTGTACACCGGTAGATGCAAACATGGCAAATACAAATCCTATAATTACTAAAAAATAAGTTGGGTCATAATAGTAAAAAAATGGCATTTTGTTTCACTCCTTTATTCCAAAACAGTTCCGTATTTTATCTCATGTCCCCTTAAATATTCATCTATACCCATTCTTTTTGAACCGGCAAATTGAGCAACCTGGATATATATAGAGCCGTCACAAGTCTTAACCTGCAAACCCTTGCCCTTTTTATATCCTACAATCTCACCGTTTTCACCGCTGCATTTATCGCCTTTTCGGGCAGTTATTATCTTCATAACTTCGCCCTCATATATGCTATATGCCATAGGCCAGCTGTTCATTCCGCAGATGTGCTTTGAAATCACATCAGTTGGTTTTGACCAGTCAATATGCGCCATTTCCTTTGAAATCATTGGTGCATATGTATGCTCGTCATGGTTTTGCGGTGTTGGGGTGATGTTTTCAATATT
>JAZNWI010000233.1:0-3158 GCA_045593305.1 Clostridia bacterium
TTAAGTGCAAAATATTCGTCAAATGCAGACTCCAGACTTCTTACAAAGCCTTCATTGACTATTAAATGGTCTGTGTCCATCTCCTGAATTTCTGTAATATTTGCAACAGGATACGGAGCTTCAGTAGTCAGCTCGCAAAAACGGGCACGGCATATACCCTCAACCATAACACGAACAGCGCCTGATTGAAGCTTTATTACCTGACTGATTTTTGCAACTACGCCTATTTTATATAAATCTAAAACTGAAGGATTTTCCTTGGCAGGGTCAACCTGAGTCACAAGAAAAATCTCTTTATTACCGTTCATGGCAGCTTCAATTGCGCGTATGGATTTTCTGCGGATGGCATCAAAGCTCAGGGATACCCTTGGAAAAACCACAAGGTTTCGAAGTGCCAGAAGCGGCAATGTTTTTATGTTATCCAAATTATTCACTCCTATTTTTGTTATACATAATAATTATACAACATTTTAACCCTTTTTTCAACCTGTTTTGACATAAAAGACATAAAAAATACGCACATTTTGTGCGTATTTTTAAACTATTCTATTCCTTTTTTCACCCTGGGAAAAGCTTTCTATATTTTTCCTGATTTCGTCCAGGCACCTGACCCTTGATTCATAAGCACCCCACGCGATATGCGGTGTTAAAATCACGTTATCAAGGTCCTTTACTTTGTTCATTGTGTGGTTTTCTCCAAATGGCTCTTTTGTGTAAACATCTACACCAAGTCCGCCGATTCTTCCCTCTAAAATCGCATCACAAAGTGCTTCTTCGTCAGTAACCGAGCCACGGGCTACATTTACTAAAATTGCGTTTTTCTTCATTTTAGCAATCATTTCTTTCGAAATTATGCCGTTTGTTTCAGCCGTTGCCGGAAGATGCACCGATATAATATCGGATTTTTCCATAAGCTCTGATAAAGGCACCGTATTATAGTCATCGCAAGGTGTTCGCTTAAATGCAAGGATATTCATTCCCATAGCTTCCGCCACCCTTGCTACCTGCTTGCCTATGTTTCCAAGACCTACAATTCCCCATGTTTTCCCCGCAACCTCGTAGTATGTAGGTGACAAGCGGTTTGCTACACCGCTTTTAGTGTATTCACCGCTTTTGACAAAGTCATTATACTCTTTTTGGTGCATTACAAGAGAAAGTGCCATAGAAATTGTAAGCTGTGCCACCGACTGTGTGGAATATCCCACAACATTACAAACTGCAATTCCTTTTTCCCTGCAGTATGCAGTGTCAACATTATCATATCCTGTTGCTGCAACGCAGATTAGCTTCAAATTTTTGGCACCTAAAAGATTTTGCCCGCCAAGTTTGATTTTGTTGATGATAACAACCTCGGCATCTTTAATTCTCTCTTCCACCAATTCCGGCTCGGTTGTGCCGTAAATCACGGTATCGTCACCAAAAATGTCAAGGTTTATATCATCCCCAAGAGTTTTTCCGTCTAAAATAACTATTTTCATTATAATCCCTTATTTCTTTGCAGAAAGTGCCGCTCCGATGATTCCTGCATCACCGAATAATGTGGCAATTTCTACTTCTGCCTTGTGCATATAGCGGTTGTAATCGTCTTTGTTTACGCGTTCCTTAATAGGATTTAAAAGATAGTCGCCCTGCTTTGACACACTTCCGCCGATAACAATCTTTTCCGGTTGGAATACATTCACCATATTTGTAATACCCTCTGCTACATAGCCAAAGTATGCATCAAGCACTTCCTGTGCCACCTTATCACCTTGCTGTGCCGCATCAAAGGTCATTTTTCCTGTAACTTTTCCCTCTTTTTCCGCCATTTCGTGTAGCAAGCTATCAGGATTTTTTGCCATAGCTTCTTTTGTCTGGCGAATCAAGGCTGTAACTGAGCCATAAGCTTCCCAGCAACCCTTTCTTCCGCAGGTACAATCTTCACCGCCGGATACAATTACGGTGTGTCCTATTTCGGCACCAACACCGTTGTGACCACGGAAGATTTTTCCGTCTAAGATAACACCGCCACCGATGCCTGTACCAAGAGTTACAAAAACATAGCTTTTAGCACCCTTGCCATTCACTTCATATTCGCCAAGAGCCGCCGCATTTGCATCGTTTTCAAGATTTACAGGTATATCAAAATGCTTTTTGAACTCCCCTGCAATATCCGCTTTTTCCATTTTGATGTTGTTTGAATATGCACAAATTCCGTTTTCGTTGTCAATCGAGCCAGGGCAACCGATACCAACGCCTGCCACCTCCGAGGTCTGAACGCCTGCCATAGCTATAACTTCTTTTGCAAGAGCCGCCATATCAGCAACAATTTCCTGCCAAGGGCGTTCTGCCCGTGTCGGAATTGACTTGTTAGAAAGAATTTTTGCATCCTCTGTAACAAGACCTGCTGCTATATTTGTTCCGCCTAAATCTATTCCTACATAATACATAGTCTCTATCTCCTATAAGCTTGATACTATAACTTCCATTTCGCCATTCATTTTGATTTCGCCGTTCTGTGCCGGTACAAAAATGCTGTCACCCTTTGTAACTGCTAATTTATCTTCGCCAAGAGCAACTTCACCGCTGCCATTAACTACAATCAGGCTGACAAATGAACTTTCATCAATTTTTACTGTTTTTTCGCCATTTACAATTGCCTTTTTAACAGTAAAGTATTCGCAGGATGCCAAAACATCATTTTCTGCTTTTTTAAGTTCAGGTGCTTTTGTAAGCTTTGAAACCTCAATAGCCTTTTCTACATGAAGGGGTCTTGCATTTCCCTCTTTGTCGCGTCTGTCATAGTCGTAAACACGGTATGTAGTATTTGAATTCTGCTGAATTTCGCAAATCATAAGACCTGCGCCAATTGCATGAACTGTTCCTGCGTCAATGAAGAACACATCTCCCGCTTTAACATTTACCTTGTTTAAAACCTCAAGGATTGTATTGTTCTTAATTCTTTCAGCAAATTCTTCCTTTGTTATGTCACGATTGAAACCGTAATAAAGGTACGCACCCTCTTCAGCTTCCAAAACATACCACATTTCAGTTTTTCCGTATTCACCCTCAACCTTTAGTGCATATTCGTCTGCCGGATGCACCTGAATTGACAGGTTGTCTTTCGCATCAATAAACTTGATTAAAAGCGGGAAATAGCTAAACTTTTCTGCCTTTTT
>JAZNWI010000234.1:0-1611 GCA_045593305.1 Clostridia bacterium
TTTGATAAAACTTCTCTGCCGTTTTTAACAACGCTTGCCGCTGTTTCGTCACAGGAGCTTTCAATACCAAGAATATATGTGTCCATTACATTTCCTCTCGTATCATTACAATTCCGTTTTCCACTGGTGAGTGGTAAAAATTTTTTCTTATACCGCATTTTTTAAAGCCGTGCTTTTCATAAAGGCAGATTGCGGCAATGTTGCTTTCTCTTACCTCAAGAAAAATCTTTTCAAAGGCTTTGGAGCTTGAAATAAGATTCTTTAAAATCCCGGATGCTATGCCTTTTTTTCGCATATCAGGATGTACTGCAATATTGGTAATCTGTCCTTCGCCTGATACATTCCATATTCCGCCATAGCCTATAATTTTGTCATTTTCCTTTGCCACAAAGTATGTTGCCAGAGGGTTTTGTGCTTCCTCTGAAAATGACTTTTCTGACCATGGCACGCTAAAGCAAAGCTGGTCCAAAGTAGCTAGTTCTTTTGCATCTTCCTTTGTCATTTGAACTATCTTCAAATTTTATCCGCCACCTTTAAAAGTGCCTCATAAATCTTTTCGGCACATTCTTTGTATTCATCAATATCTCCACCGTACGGGTCAGGAATATCCCCATCCATTCCCGCAAATTCCATAAGAGTATAAACCTTATCGCCAAGGTACTGTTCCAGCATCATTTTATGCGATGCCGTCATAGTTAAAACAAGGTCGCTCTTTTCTAAAAGCTCTGCGGTTATAGTCTTTGCCTGATGCCCCATAAGGTCGATGTCATAGTCTTTCATAGCTATAACCGCCTCGTTTGATGCACCTTCTTTATTATTTGCAAAAAGTCCTGCTGATTCAATTCTTACAGGTAATTCCCTTTCCATGGCAATTTTATTAAAAAGTGCCGCTGCCATAGGGCTTCTGCAGGTATTTCCTGTACATACGAATAATATGTTCATTTATTCCTCCGTATATATTACCTTGTTTCCCGCCGCCTTAAAAAGTCTGTTACGAACGGCAAGGCTGATTCCGTCGTCACCTGTAAACTGAACGAAACAGGTATCAACTTTTTCCTTATCAAACTGACGGAGTGCATCAAAAAGCACTCTTGCAAGCTGACTATTATCATTTCCTGATGATATGAATGTATCGGCATTATATCCTTTATCACATCTTGCAAGAACGCCAACACGATTGCCCTTTTGTTTTTCACATAGAACAAGCTCTTCAATTTTCTTTTCTGTGGCATCCAGTTCCCCCGAAACAACTGTTACATCTGCATCAGGCGCATAGTGCTTATATTTCATACCAGGGCACTTCGGCTTATCTTTAACATTTACAGACTCCAAAACATGCCTGTCGATTTTAACATCCCCCAAAACCCGTTTTACATCATCAGGTGTTATTCCGCCCGGTCTTAAAATTACAGGAATTTCTTCCGTCATATCAATTATGGTGGACTCAACACCCACATCGGATGCTCCGCCACAGATTATGGCATCAACCCGTCCGTCCATATCAGCTATTACATGCTCTGCTTTTGTAGGGCTTGGCTTTCCTGAAATGTTACTGCTTGGTGCTGCAACAGGTACCCCTGCCGCTTTCAAGAAATCCCTTGCCACAGGATG
>JAZNWI010000235.1:0-8273 GCA_045593305.1 Clostridia bacterium
GGGTCCTTATTCTTGTTGGAATCAAGCACAAATTCCTTGATACCACCCTCGGCATAAAGAGTTACACTCTCAGGCTCCGCTACTCGCTTGTCTGTAAAGATAATCTTGATTCCGCGATTTAAGTATGCCTGCTCCTGAAGACGCTTATGAAGTACATCATAATCAAAAACAAGGGTTTCAAAAATTTCAGCATCCGGCTTAAATGTGATTTTTGTACCTGTTGAATCTGTATCGCCGATTACCTTAAGCTCACAGGTTGGCTTACCTCTTTCGTAGCTCTGGTAATGAATATGCTTTCCGTCTGAAACCTCTACTTCAAGCTTTTCAGAAAGGGCATTAACAACAGATGAACCAACGCCGTGAAGACCGCCTGATACCTTGTATCCGCCACCGCCGAACTTACCGCCTGCATGAAGAATTGTAAGTACCACCTGAACAGTAGGGATTCCCTCTGTCGGATGAATACCAACAGGGATACCACGACCGTTATCTATAACGGTAACAGAGTTGTCCGCATTTATGTCAACTTTGATTTCACTGCAGTATCCGGCCAGTGCTTCGTCTATTGAGTTATCCACAATCTCGTATACAAGATGGTGAAGACCCGCAGCCGAGGTTGAGCCGATATACATACCCGGGCGCTTTCTTACTGCCTCTAATCCCTCTAAGACCTGTATTTGGTTTTCGTCATATCTTGTTTCAACTTTTTCCATTACTATAACTCCTAATTCAAATAATTATCAGATTTTGCTCTACCGTAAAGTGTTCTGGATGCCAGTGATGATATATATACACAGGTTTTTCCGCCTGATTCGGTTACAATGAATGATTTTGGCAGGTCTTCTGCCACATCTATTACCATGCCGTCTTTCTGCGCTTTTGCCAGAAAGTTTCGTGTCTGCTGAGATACCGTTGTGTTATCCATATCGAAAATCCCGATAACTGTGCTCATATCCACAACAACATCATTTCCCAAATGAAGATACATCATATCTCGTTCATTCCTTTTATAATTTTTCCTGACCGGACCTCGAAAAATTTTGTTCCCTCCGGGGTTTCGTCACTTGCGTCGGTACAGGTTATAATAACCTGCTTACCTCTTATCTTTTCGGTTAAAAACTGTCTTCTTGAAACATCAAGCTCGCTCATTATGTCATCTAAAAGCAGTACAGGATATTCCCCACGAACCTCATTTATATGTTCCATCTGTGCCATTTTAAGGCTTAATACCGCCGTTCTTTGCTGACCCTGGGATGCATAGGTTTTAGCCTCACGGTCATTTATAAAAATTTTCAGGTCATCTCTTTGGATACCATAAAGGCTTGACCCGTTTTCAATCTCGCGAGCCATTTGCTGATTTAATTTTGCAAGAAAATTTTCTTTGTTTATTTCCTCACACTCAACACTCTGAACATAGCATAAGTCCAGCTTTTCACCGCTTATATTTTTGTGGATTTCGCCGGCGAATCTGGATATTGCATCAACAAAATCCCGCCTTATCTCCATAATTTTACTGCCGTCTTCTGCGATTTGCTCGTTCCAGACTAAAAGCATATCGTCCTCGGTTTTTCCCTTAAGCCTTAATTTTTTCAAAAGGTTATTTTTCTGTGCCAGATTCTTGTGATATGAAATCAGGGTTTTTAAATACACAGGATAAAGCTGGCTTATTGCCTCATCCAAAAACCTGCGTCTTACTTGCGGTGCACCCTTTATAATATCAAGGTCTTCCGGAGAAAACATAACCACATTTAAGTAACGCATCAGCATAGACAGCTTGGTTATAGGCACATTATTTATCTTTACCCTTTTTTTACCGTTTGCTTCAAGGTAAAAGGCTGCCTTATAGTCCCTGTCCTTATCGGCAAATTCAAGGGAAAGCCTTGCAAAATCCTGACCAAACCGGACAAGCTCCGAATCGGATTTTGCTCTGTGGCTTTTGCCGTGCGAAAACAGATAGACTGCCTCTAAAAGGTTTGTTTTTCCCTGGGCATTGTTCCCGTAAATAACATTAGTGTTCTCTGAAAAGGTTATCTTTTCCTGATTATAATTACGGAAATTTGCCACGGATAAGCTTTTAACTATCATAGCTAAATCACCGTTATTTCAAAAATCTCGTCTTCAAATTCTACTAAAACCGAATCTCCCGGCCGTACTTTTTTGCCTCGCATTGTACAGATTTCGCCGTTTACTGACACAATTTCGTCTGCAATCATTTCCTTTGCCATAGCCCCTGATTCTGCAATATTTGCAAACTTTAAAAGCTGGTCAAGTTTAATAAATTCAGTTGTAATTTTTATTTCCTCAGTATATCTTTCCATAACATTCCTCTAGTTTGTAGTTCTAGTGACATTTTCCACTCCCGAGATTCCGTTAATTCGGGTCATAGCTCTTTGAAGTTCTTCGGTAGTGCGTATTTCAATACCCAATGTCATTACCGACATTCTGTCCTTTGTGCTATGAGCATTAACCGAAACGCAGTTAAGCTCAAGCTCCGCTAAAACTGTGGAAATCTTCATCATCATACCCGGGACATCATGTGCTTCAACACGAAGTGTTGCAACATAGGAGTTTCCTGAGGTTTCAGCCCATTTTACTTTAATAAATCTGAACTTATCTTCAGCGGGAAGTACATCCTGCTGGATATTCGGGCAATCGGCCTTGTGAACCGAAACGCCACGACCCTTTGTGATAAATCCCACAATTTCGTCACCAGGAACGGGACTGCAGCATTTTGACAGTCTCACAAGGCAGTTATCAATACCAATAACCTCTATACCGTTTGAGCTTGACCTGCGTTTTCGCTCATGAGCTACAAATCCTTCCGGCTCTTTTGCCTTCTGTTCTCTCATATACTCTTCACGAAGTCTCATGACGATTTTATGAGAAGACAGTCCGCCATATCCAACGCTTGCATAAAGGTCCTCAAGACCCTCATTTAAGTTGTATTTCCTATAAACACCCTGTAACCATTCGTCACGGAACAGCTTGGAAAATGGTATATTAACACGCCTTGCTTCTTTTTCAAGAAGTTCTTTTCCGCGTATAATATTTTCGTCTCGTCTCTCACGCTTAAGCCATTGGTTAATCTTACTTTTAGCCTGTGAGGTTTTAACAATCTTAAGCCAGTCACGGCTTGGTCCTTTTGCTTGCGGTGAAGTCAGAATTTCTATAATATCACCGTTTAAAAGCTTGTATGAGTTAGGCACAATCTTACCGTTTGCCTTTGCTCCCACCATCTTGCTTCCAACCTGAGTATGAATTGCAAATGCAAAGTCTATGGCTGTTGAGCCGTTTGGAAGCGGTATAACCTTGCCCTGCGGAGTAAACGCAAACACCTGGTCGGAGAACATATCTATCTTAAGACTGTTCATAAACACATCAGGGTCCATGATATCCGCCTGAGTTTCCATAAGGTTTCTTACCCACTCAAGCTCCTTATCCATGGCATCGGCTCCCGCCTTACCCTCTTTATACTTCCAGTGTGCCGCAATACCTTCTTGCGCAATCTTGTGCATCTCATGGGTTCTTATCTGAATCTCAAACGGCATACCGTCTGTTCCCACGACAGTTGTATGAAGGGACTGATACATATTCGGCTTCGGCATTGCGATATAATCTTTAAATCGCATCGGAAGCGGAGTATACATCTCGTGAACTATACCCAAAACCGCATAACATTCTGCAACTGTGTCAACAATAACACGAAGTGCAAAAAGGTCGTAAATTTCGTCAATGGTCTTGTTCTGGGCATACATCTTACGGAAAATACTGTAAGAATGTTTTTCTCGCCCGGTAATTTCACAACTTATTCCGCCATCCTTTATTCTCGTTTTAAGGTTTGACATAATGCCGGAAATAAAGTCCTCTCGCTCTTTCTTTTTTACAGCAACACTCTCTTTAATTTCCTGGTATGCAACAGGGTCAAGATATTTTAAAGACAAATCCTCAAGCTCTGTTTTTATTTTAGAAATACCAAGACGGTGCGCAAGCGGTGCGTAAACATCAAGAGTTTCCTTTGCTATGGCAAGCTGTTTCTCGGTAGGCATAAAGCCAAGGGTTCGCATATTATGAAGACGGTCAATAAGCTTAATCATAATAACCCTGATGTCCTTACTCATAGCAAAGAACATTTTTCTTAAGTTCTCAACCTGCTGATCCTGATGGTCACGGTACTGAATTTTCTTAAGCTTTGTAACACCGTCAACAATCTCGGCAACACTGTTCCCGAAAAGCATAGCAACATGCTCAAAGGTGTATGGCGTATCTTCAATAACATCGTGTAAAAGTGCTGCGCAGATAGCCACATTATCCATGGAAAGCTCCGCCGCAATGTATGCAATCTGAACAGGGTGGATTATATATGCATCCCCCGATTTCCTGTACTGATTTTTGTGCGCCGCCTTTGCCATGCGGTATGCCACATAAATCATATCTGTGTTTGATTTTGGCGCTGCTGTCTTAACCATTTCTATGATTTTATCAACAATAACATCGGTCTCGTCCGCAATTTGAGGTAGTTTCTCGGAGGTATGGAAAATATTCAATTTTTCGTTATCCATAAAATCACTCCTAAAATTTGATGTCCTTTAATATAAGCTGCAGATTTTCACTGCCCTGATATGTATTTATATTCAAGTTAAATGCAATACTTACAGTAGTTCCTACCAAAAGCTTTTCTGCAAGCTCGCCCATGCCGAAGCCTACTGCGTTAAATACATTGCTTCCGTCTGACAAGCGTACTCGCAGGTGCTTTTTATCCGCTCCCATAGACTGACTTGCAATCACCTTAAGGTCTCGCATAGAAAATACAGGAAGCTCATTCCCCTCGCCAAACGGCGCTAATGCTTCAATCATCTTTGCCGCCTGCATAGTAACGCTTGACCCTGCCAGATTGCAGTCAATTAAAAGCTTGGGAACAAGGGTAGCTACATCTATGTTTTTCTTAGCATACTCGTTTATTCTTTTAGTAAATTCTTCTATATTGTCTTCTGAAATACTAAGCCCTGCAGCCTGTGAATGTCCTCCAAATGCAGTCAGAAGCTCTTCTGAGTCTGATAGTGCGTCGAAAAGATTCATTTCAGGCACAGACCTTCCCGAACCCTTTCCCTTTCCGTCTTCAACGGAGATAAGTATACATGGGCGGTAAAATGCTTCAGCAATACGGGATGCCACAATACCAATAACACCATGGTTCCAGTTTTCGCCGGAAATTACATAAACCAGTTTATTTTCGCCCATTTCGCTGGCTTTTTGATATGCCTCTTCAAATATCTTCTGCTCTATATCTTTGCGCTGGGTATTCAGTTCGTCAAGATGCTCTGCAATTTCTTTGGCTCTATCCGCATCTTCGCAAATCATAAGCTCAACAGAGATGGATGCATTCTCAAGCCTTCCCGCAGCATTAAGCCTTGGGGATGCAAAAAATGCAACAGAGTTTGCATCAATGCTTTTTCCGCCTGCTCCTGCCATTTCCATTAAAGCGCGGATTCCCTTATTGTTTGTGTTTTCTATGGAATTTATTCCCTTATCTGCAATAACTCTGTTCTCGTCAACAAGCGGAACAACATCAGCAATAGTGCCAAGAGCAACCATATCCACATATTCCATAAACACTTCCCGAGTATTAAGGCCAAGCTTTATTGCAAGGGCAAGCACCAGCTTAAAAGCAACGCCCACTCCTGCAAGGCCTTGAAACGGATAGGAATTATCCGCTCTTTTCGGGTTTATAACAGAAACTGCTTTCGGTAATTCCTCACGGCAGGTGTGATGGTCAGTTATTATGATGTCAAGACCTTGAGTTTTGGCAAACTCAACCTCTCCCACTGCCGTAATTCCGCAGTCCACAGTTATCATTAATTTAGCACCGGCTCTTGCCATTTTATTAACTGCAAGAATGTTTATTCCATAGCCTTCAGAAAATCTGTCAGGAATGTAGTAAGAAACATCCGCACCCTGAGATTTTAAAAACTTATACAAAGTTGCGGTTGCGGTTATTCCGTCAACATCGTAGTCACCATATATTACAATTTTTTCCTTTTTTTCTATTGCAGAAAGTATTCTGATTGTTGCTTCCTCCATACCATCCAGCATGAAAGGATTGTGTATGTCTTCAAGGCTTTTTTTCATGTATGAATTTACTGCCTTTGGAGTATTTATTCCGCGATTTAATAAAATTACAGCCATGGCAGGACCTATCCCGCAAAGCGCTGAAAACTCTTCAATTTCTTCTTTTGAAAGAGCCTTATTTTTATAATTCCAAATCTTTTCCCGCATGATTTTCTCCATAAAATTCTTTATAGTTTATTATACCATTTTTCAAGAATTTTTTCAAGGGTTTTAGCCCAGTTTTTCGCCATAAAATGCACCTTTTTTGAATATTTTTTTGTGCTTTGGGGAAGATAAAAACACAAGCCAGAAAGGAAGTGAAAAAAATGCCAAATAATAACCAGAATAAGAACAATAATCAGAGCAACAATAACCAGAATAAGAACAATAATAACAATACAAATCAGAATAAGAACAACAACTCAAACAGCAATTCAAACAATAACTCAAACAGCAAAAATTATTAATCTGTTCTAAAAAAGAAAACATACGCCTCAAGCTTTTGAAGCGTATGTTTTTTTATATGTTCAGTATTCTTGATGCTATGTCAAAGTACACAACCAATGAAAGAGCATCTACAATTGTTGTGATAAACGGACTTGCCATAACCGCAGGGTCAAATCCCACTTTTTTTGCAAGAAGCGGAAGTATACATCCCACAAGCTTCGCCAAAAGTATTGTAAGGAACATTGTAAGTGCCACAACCAAGCCTATCATAGCTGATTCTCCGTCCAATGTAATCACCTTAACAAAGGTAGCCACAGCAAGCACTAATCCGCATAAAAGTGCCACACCAAATTCTTTCCATAGAATTTTGAAAATATCTTTAAATTCGATTTCTTCAAGGGAAATACCACGGATAACTGTTACGGATGATTGACTTCCTGAATTACCGCCTGTACCCATTATCATAGGGATAAATGCGGTTAAAACCAGAAGTTCTCCTAAAGCATCTTCGTAATGGGTTATGATTTTTCCTGTAAATGTGGAAGAAATCATAAGCAGTAAAAGCCACGGAATACGCTGACGGCAGGTGTCCAAAATGCCTGTCTTAAGATAGGGCTTTTCGGATGGTGTAATACCCGCCATCTTTTCAATATCCTCGGTAGCCTCTTCCTGCAAGACATCAATAGCGTCATCGACAGTTACTATACCAACAAGCCTTTCCTCGTTATCCACAACAGGAATAGCCAAAAGATCGTATTTTGAAAGTTCAAGAGCAACCGCTTCCTTATCGTCATGAGTATGAACATGGATAGGATTTGTTTCCATTATGTCGGAAATAATGCATTCCTCATCCGCCAAAAGAAGGTCCTTTGCCGATACTGTTCCCAGCAATATTCGGTTTTTGTCCGTTACATAGCAAGTATAAATAGTCTCTTTATCAAGACCGGTACGCCTTATTCTTGTAAAGGCGTCCTGAACAGTCATAGTCTCTTTTAAGTCCACAAGCTCGATAGTCATAACCGAACCCGCACTATCTTTTGGATAGTTTAATATTTCGTTAATGCCAGCACGCATTTCAGGCTCTGTATGCCTGATAATTCTCTTTACCACATTTGCCGGCATTTCCTCGATAATGTCAACAGCGTCGTCAAGATAAAGCTCGTCTAAGATTTCCTTAAGCTCTGAATCAGAAAATCCGCGTATCAGCATTTCCTGAGTATCTGCATCAAGTTCTACAAACACCTCTGCCGCAAGCTCTTTCGGCAAAAGCCTATATAAAAGAGGCATATTCTTCTCCGGCAAATCATCAAATACATATGCTATATCCGCCGGTTCATTCTCTGACAGGATTTCTTTTAATTGCGAATAGTTTTTTCCTTCAAGAAGTTCTAAAATTTTATCTGTCATCAATCCTGCCTCCTTTTACTTTTTTAGTCTAGTGTGATTACCCCATCATCCGTAGGCTCTATTTCAGGGTTTTTAGTTGGGCGTACATCCGGTTCATTTGTAGGAACCGTTGTCGGCTTTGATTCGGGCGTTCCCGGTTCTCCGGAAGCTTGTGGTTCTCCCGGTTCAGGAGACCCTGAAACCTCCGGCGATGGGCTTGGGCTTTCGTCCGCTGTAGCTCCTACAACGCCGCTATGGTTATTGTCACAGTATTTTGTTGGAAGTGTTCCTCGTGCAAAGTACTCCGTCTTTCCGTGCCTGCATCCTGAAGATGA
>JAZNWI010000236.1:0-2507 GCA_045593305.1 Clostridia bacterium
TACTTTTCTTATTATATTCAAAATTAAATTACTTGATTTTAGCAAAAATTATGTTATAATATCTATATAAACATATTTTAGGAGATTTTTAAGATGAAATATTCGAAAACAAATGCTAACAAGTGTCTTGAAGAATGTAAACGCCTTTTAGACAATGGATTTCTCCCTACCTGGGATGAACTCCCTGAAATTGACCTGTATATGGACCAGGTTATAGAAATTGTTAATAAGTATTTTTCTAATCTTGAGATTTTCTACGGACAAGGTAACGAGATTACAAGACCAATGATTAACAACTATGTAAAGCTTAATCTTATGCCTGCTCCAATAAAAAAGAAGTACAGTCGATTACACCTTGCGTATATAATCGTAATCTGTACTTTAAAACAAAGTTTAAATATGAACACAATACAAAAACTTCTTCCTACAGATATTTCTGAGGAAGAAGTCAAGTGTATATATTCATCATTTACAAAAAACCAGAAAACCAGCTTTTCATTTGTTTCAAAACAGGCTGACAAAATTGCCAATCCAATTTTGACAACTGAAAATGCAGATCCTAACAGAATCAATGATTTGATAATACAGATTGCATTTTCAGCCAATATTTATAAATGTCTTACAGAGAGAATTACGGAATTTAATCCGGAGGATTAAAATAGTCCTGTAATTACTCCGTTTTCATCGACATCTATCCGCTCTGCAGCAGGAACTTTAGGCAAGCCCGGCATAGTCATAATATCGCCGGTTAAAGCTACTATAAATCCTGCTCCGGCGGATATTTTTATATTTCGAACTGTTACTTCAAATCCCTTAGGTGCACCAAGCTTTGTCATATCGTCTGAGAAGCTGTACTGAGTTTTAGCCATACAAACCGGAAGATTTGAGTAACCCATGTCCTCAAGCTTCTTAATCTGTGTTTCAGCGTTCTTTGTAAAGATTACGCCGTCACCGCCATAAATCTTCTTAACGATTGCACCGATTTTTTCTTTGATCGTTGCACTATCCTCGTAACAGAAAGTAAAGTCATTTTCTTTTTCGCAAAGGCGTACAACTTCTTCCGCAAGCTGGGTTCCACCTTCTCCGCCTTTTGCCCATACATCAGAAAGAACAACATTTACACCTAGTTCCTTACATTTAGCAATAATTAGTTCTATTTCCTTATCTGTATCTGTCGGGAACTTATTTACCGCAACAACACAAGGTAGCTTATAAACCTCAGTAATGTTTTCAAGATGCTTTAATAGATTTGGTATTCCTGCCTCTAATGCTTCAAGGTTTTCGTTATTAAGGTCAGTTTTAGCAACGCCTCCGTGCATCTTAAGAGCACGAACAGTTGCAACTAAAACAACACAAGATGGCTTTAGTCCTGCAAAACGGCACTTAATATCAAGGAACTTTTCAGCTCCAAGGTCAGCACCGAATCCTGCTTCTGTAATTGCATAGTCGCCAAGCTTTAATGCAAGCTTTGTTGCAATAACTGAGTTACAGCCGTGTGCAATATTAGCAAATGGTCCACCGTGAACTAAAGCAGGTGTCCCCTCAAGAGTCTGAACAAGGTTAGGCTTTAGAGCATCCTTTAAAAGTGCAGTCATAGCACCTTCTGCCTTTAGCTGACCTGCTGTTACAGGCTCGTCTGAATATGTATAGCCAACAATAATTCTTGACAAACGTTCCTTTAAGTCTGTGATAGAACTTGCAAGACATAGAACTGCCATGATTTCTGATGCAACAGTAATATCGTAGCCATCCTCACGAGGAACACCGTTCACCTTACCGCCAAGACCATCAACAACAAATCTAAGCTGTCTGTCGTTCATATCAACGCATCTTTTCCAGGTAATCTTTCTTGGGTCGATTCCAAGAGCATTTCCCTGATGGATGTGGTTATCAAGCAAAGCTGCCAACAGGTTGTTTGCAGCACCAATTGCATGGAAGTCACCTGTAAAGTGAAGATTAATATCTTCCATCGGTACAACCTGAGCATATCCACCGCCTGCAGCTCCGCCCTTAATACCAAATACCGGACCAAGTGACGGCTCACGAAGTGCAACCATAACATTTTTACCAATCTTTTGCATACCGTCTGCAAGACCGATTGTTGTGGTTGTTTTACCCTCTCCTGCCGGTGTTGGTGTGATAGCAGTAACCAAAACCAGCTTACCATCTTTATTTTGATTTTCCTTTAAGATGCTAAGGTCTACTTTAGCCTTATAGTTTCCGTACTGCTCAAGATATTTGTCGTCAATTCCTGCTTTTTCAGCAATTTTTGTAATCCTTTGCATTTCAACGCTTTGAGCTATTTCAATATCTGTTTTCATATCTTCATCTCCATATGTTTTTTATGTATTTTATTATACCATATCAATTGTTTCTTTTCAAGTTTTTCTGCCACATTTTGCTCATTTTTAGATTTTTATCATATTATGTTTTAGGAGCGGTTTTCCTTACATAAAAGGAGGTGAGTTTATGTATTGTCCAATAAACAATTCCGAAAGAGGAGGACT
>JAZNWI010000237.1:0-12948 GCA_045593305.1 Clostridia bacterium
TTCCGTTTACCTTTACCTTTTCTATAACATTTACCTGAGCATTTGTTGCTATGTTTTTAAGCTTTTCTTTTTCCTCAGCTGTGTAATTGTTATCTGTATGCACATATTTTTCATCCTGAACAAAATTTCCATCATTCTCAAGCTGTGAAAGCTTTGTAGGGACCGTTATATCAATTGTTTTTTCTTCTGACGGAAGTTCCTCTCCGTTTACCTTAACCTTTTCTATAACATTTACCTGAGCATTTTGTTCTATGCTTTCAAGCTTTTCTTTTTCCTCAGCTGTATAATTACTGTCAGTATGCACATACTTCCCATCCTGAACAAAATTTCCGTCATTTTCTAATTCTCTCAATTTTGTAGGGACTATTACTTCAACTGTTTTTTGTTCTGCCAGAACTTCCTCTCCGTTTACCTTAACCTTTTCTATAACATTTACCTGAGCATTTTGTTCTATGCTTTCAAGCTTTTCTTTTTCCTCAGCTGTGTAATTACTGTCAGTATGCACATACTTTTCATCCTGAACAAAATTTCCGCTTTTAAGCTTATTTATCAAGCCATTAAATTTAGCAGCTATAAACTTAGGAAACGTGTCAAAAATTTTCTTATTGTCCGATGCACTTCCCGAAAGAACATTATCCGCTCCTCCCACACCGCATTCTCCATAATCAGTATCTGTTACATTTAAAGAATCATAATCCGAGCCTTCGAAACTGTTTAACTTAATATCATCAGCTTTTTTTCTGGCCATTTAACAAAACCTCTCTTTCTTTATGATTTTTTATAATTCCCGAAAACAAAACGTTTTTCTATACCTATAACCCCAAAGCCTTCGTTTGCATTACTGTTACGAACCATAAACTGTAATGTAGAATACTTTTTGACCTTAGAGTTAAAGGGGACAATTTCAGATGCTTTGCTACTCCTGAAGTCAAAAATTTCAAAATATATCTTGTCAAAATCAAGATAACCAAATTTATGGCTTTTTAATTCTCTTGACGCATCTCTGTCTTTAATCACAGAAACAGTAACCGATGACTGTTCATAAGGCTTGAGCATTATTCCACATCCACGCTTAACCATAGTCTTGAGCGTCATAAAAGTGGAATCATCATCCGCCACAGTAAGAAAATATGCATCCACTCCTTTAGTTTCGTTAACAGTTGTGTCATTAAAATATCCCGGTGTTTCTTCTTTATTTTTAAGTCGCCTCAGTCTTCCGTTGCCAATAAAATATAACTCTCCTTCAAACTCACAAAAACACCGGGCATGAATATCTGTCCAAAGCATACTTTCAAAAACATATCCTTGTGATGAATTAACATAACTTTTTAAATTTTTCTGAAGAACATAAATTTTCCCGTTACCATTTGAACACAAAATCAAATTTTTGTATTCAAATAAATGTCCGTTTGTTAAATCTTCTTTTATAAGCATAGGGTCTATAAAATAGCTTCTGTTTTTCAGGCACGTCTCAGAACTCATGTTCTCAACTGTTAATCCAAAAACACCTTGCTTTGTAAGTATCAAAGGCTCATCGTCTGCCATACAAAAACCGGTCTTTGACACCGCTCCAATTCCCGATATTCCGTTTTTAACAGTAAATAATGCATCTCCGTCAGAATCAACAACACCCTGAAGAACAAACATTGTAGGACTTATTTTGTTGCTCTCTTTATGTACAACAAGATAGTTTTTATAGTTTGAAAATCCGACTATAGCAGTATCGTTTGTACCAACTGTGCAGTAGTTCATATCAGGAAAATAAAATTTGTTTCTGAACTCTGAATACCACACATAATTTTTGTAACTGCCATTTCCACCGAGCCATACTCTGTCGCCACCGGTAATCCCAAAGGTTGTCATAATATCGCACCCTTTAAGCTTGTCCTCTGCAGGCAGAGCATAAAAAGTAACTCTCAGGTTATCCATCGTATTGCCACCGTTACAATTATCAGGACACTTAGCAACACTCCCATTTGTAAATGTGAATCTTGAAGTCGAATGCATGCCAATTTCCAAAACCGATATATTTCCTTGAGTATATACAGAAAAATCCATACCATCTACCACTATCTGATTTCCTGTAGTTTGACTGCTTGCTTCTTTATCTACAGTTAACCAACCGCCATTTACCAAAACCTCAATCACATAGTCCTTTGATGTATCTATAGCAGTATCAAGATAAAACGATGAATAATTCATATAATCATTGGAATAAGAATATTGTTGATTACAAAAATCAGTAAGGGCGAACGAGTTCGTTCTTTTCCTCGTAAGCATATTTATATATTCATAATTGTGTCCGGGGTCGTAATAATTTGAAACACCTGCACTGTTTCGGCTTGCATCAACAGTATGATAATTCCTTCCTATAACAGTTGTCGGCGTATATGCCTCGTCATAAATATTTACAAGCTTCTTTCCGTCATAAAAATAAAAACCGTCTCTGTCTGTGTCAGATTTAAACTTTATCAAAAAACCATTATTTACATTTTTTATTGAAACATTTCCTGATGGCTTTATGGCAGTATTAACATAGGTTTGACACTGCACTCCGTTTTTGATTTTTACTAAGTCTTCTTTCGAGAAAACAATAAAACCGCTATTACTTCCAATCAGCGCTATATATTCTTTTTCGTCAATCTTGCCTGAAGCCATACAACATTTATCAAAATTATCCCAAAATCCTATTTCCTCAAATCCGGGACGCTTATCAGGATATCCGTTTTCGTCAATTATAAGATTTTGTGCATAAGGAAACCTGGTTTTAGCAATTATCTCATCATCACTGTTAAAATCAACACCTGTGAAACCATCGTATCTGCTCGTGTAAACCTTTTTGGGGGAAGGAACATTAAACTGTGCCAATTACAGCCACCTCCTCGTGTTTTTAAACCCCATACTGTCAGATGCAGAGGAATAAGAACTTTCTGATGCAGCTATTGACTGTTTCATCTGTTCAAACATATTAAGATACTGTATTGAAATTGAAACATCATCTTCCATATAAAGTCTTGAAGCTGCAAAGTAACATACTGCATCAAGAACAACATCTTCGATGTCAACAAATTCTTCACCGGATGTGTCTTCACTTACCTTAAAGCCGGCACTTTTGTAATACACTCTGTATTTAACACCGCTTTTCCCGGGAACAAAAACACCTCCGGGATAAATGCTGTAATCGTCTGTTTTTTCAGGAGCTTGTGAATAGTTTTCTTCATCAACCTTTTTATAAATATAAACCTCATCTGATAAGGGCGAAATAAAATTATCCGTACAAATTGATGAAAGCTTATATTCCTTTATATCTCTGTCTGTCTTAACTTCAATGTCAACATAACGTCTTAATGGTTTAACATGAGAATAAATATTTCTCAGTCCGCAATTAAAGCTGTCTGCCATATTTATTGCATATTCTTTATTTGAGCTGTCATCAGGTGAAATTTTGACACCGCCCGTATTGTTAGAAAACATCAATCCTAAAATTTCGTTTTGAATGTCGCCCCACTTACGCCCCATATAACCACTCCTTCCTAAATAAGGACAAGTCTTGAAATTATAACAAGACTTGTCCTCCTTCATTATTTTAAGATTTTATTTTAATTCTGTACCGTTTTTCGCACCCATAAGAAGGAAAGGTCTCCAGTTATTAAAGCCTGCTGCAAAACGGCTTCTTCCCTTAAAGATGTTGTTATCGTTGTTTTCATCTATGTAACTCTTAACAGTCAAAGGAACTCTGTCTACCCACACAGCACCGCCTACACGTTTGTTATACTTACTGTCGCTTAAAATAAACGGTGCAGGATTATCTTCCGTTATCAGGTTATTAAGGTAATTCCACACAATAACATTCCATCTGCCGAACTGATAGTTAAAACCGTTGTTTGCTGTGCCCGGGTCCTTGTCCGCTCCGATAATCGCAAATATAGTCTTTTTAAGACGATGGTTATTAGGAATTATTATTGTATCTGCTGTAAGGGATAAAACATAACCATTATCATCCTTAAAATTGCTCATAGCAGTTTCGCCTGCAGATAAAGAATCATAAGCAATGTCAACAGAAACATTTCCTGCATCATCAAAAATGCCATTGGAGAAAATATTGGACTGGGCTTCGCCCTTACCCTTTGCTCCATGGTTATCTGCAAACAATGCAGAACCATCTGCACAAGAAGTATTAATCTTGTGTCCTGCGAATTTACCTGATGTTGATGCAGCGTTTGCAAAAAGAGAAGCTGCATACATTTCTTTTGTTCTTGTATAAGACTGAGCAAATCCAAGAGCATTCGATTTAATATCGAGCATTTTATTATCTTCAATCATTTCCTGAGTTATATCTAAAGACTGCTTCCATGTGTATGGCTCAATGACTTTTGAAAAACCTTCGGAAATATCGCCTGTTGGATAAGCTCCGCCTTCCCCTACGATTTCAAAGTTCTTAAGGCTTGTCTTGCTTGTGAACTTTTCAGCAAAGTTACTTGACTTTGTTTCCATAAATAAATGAGGAATTGCACTGCATTTTTCTGCAGCTTCAATATCCTTTTCAATCATCAATCTTATAGGCTCCTGACTCTTTCCGAAAAAAGAGTCATTGACACCTGAAGCTTTTGTAAATATCATATGTACAAACCTCCGTTTACCATTTTTTCATACTTGTTTATCTATATATCTCTTTTTTAATAAGCAAAATTAAAATCTCACTCTTACCGCTCCGCCATTAGCAGAATTGATAATTTCAACAATTTCAGCACTGCCTCCGGTTGTAGCAGTAACGCCTTTACCATCTTCTGAAAGTGTTACCTTGTCGCCAACTTTCAAAGCAGAACCATCAGCTGTCAATACAGTTTCAAAAACCATATCGTCGTAAATACGGTGTGCAAGTATTTCGCCATCTAAAACACCCGCACCGCTTCCTGCACAAATATATGCCGGCTTGGTTTCACCGCTTGCTACCTCTCCCTTTTCATCAAGAGCAACGCCCGGAACATAAGTAACTCCTTCGGCCATAGGAATCAATACTCCCGAAGGTGTTCCGCAATTGTCTTTGTAAGCTAAATTAAACATTATTACATCTTCCTTTCTAATTTCCATCACGTTCTAATGCCGCACTGTAATCCTTGTAAATTTCCTCATCTGTAATTCCGGGATTAAACTCCCTGTACATATCAGCAACATCACGAGGAACAACAACACCACTTCCTGCACCGCCTTTGTTGCCTGCAAGATGTGATTTTGACTCTATGTTGTTGACAGTTGCCTGCCTTATGCTTTCATTCTTAGCGGAACTAAGCTTATCAAAATTAACAAGCTTATAAGCATCCGTGAGCGAATATCCTCGTCTCACAAGATTGTCAAATTCATTAAATTGCGGCATAGCTTTAATATCTTCAATACTGTTAATACTGCCATCAAGCTTTTTAATTTCAGCCATCTGACTTTCGAAAATTTTCCTTGACTCAGCAATTCTGTTTTGTTCTGCAATTCTTTTAGCTTCAATAATATCCGGATTATTACGAAGTGCATCATTCAAAAGGGGTTTAAATGCTTCTGCAGAAAGCCCTGTTTCCTCTTCAAACTTAGTAACAACAGAATTTCTCTCCTCATCGTCAATAGCTTTTTCAAGCTCATCAAAGCTTTTAAAGCCTCTTTTAGATGCAAGATTGTTCATTCTGTTTATAAGAGCATCTCTTTCTCCCTCAGCTGCTCTTCTTGCAGCCGCATAGCGTGCGTTATCCTCATTGCTTTGCTTGGATGGGTCAGCGACTTCCACCTTGTTTCCGCCTGGTTCAGAATTACTGATTTTTTCAGGTTCAGCGACTGCCTGATTGTTTTCGCTTAAGTTTTCATTTTCAAACATAATAAAATTCCTTTCAACTTTGAATTTTTGCGCGTTATCTGCGAGTATTACGAGACATAGCCTCACTATCTTTCAAGAAATAATGTGCTTATTTCTTCTTGCCTGTCCTTAAATCAGAACCGGTCTTTACTACAGGTGCTTTCCCTTCAGACTTTGAAATGGGAGCTTTAACAAAAGCTGTTCCTTCGCCTGAATATTTACCTGCATATGTAGGTCTGTTTTTCATATCGCTTCCCTCCTTTCTTTAATCAAAACTAATTCACCGGCATTAAGTTATCATTGATACCCGCTCTTGCTTCTTGTGGATTTGCACTTTGGGATTCAATGCTTTCTTTGTCTCCGCCGGCAATAAAGTTTCTTGCTCCCTGAAGAGCATTTATAAGTTGAGCATTACTGCCTGACAAACGTTCAATTTCACTCTGCATCTGTTGCATTTGTTGCTGAGTCTGAATTCTTGCTTCAAATTGTTTTTTCATTAAAGCACTTGACGGATAATGAAGGGTTTCCATCATTGTCCAGAAAGTAAGAAGCGTTTCAGGTTGCGTAGGATCTCCAAAAGCTCCCTGCTGCAGATTCATTCTCATCTCCTGCCACATTGCTTCTCTGTTGGATGCCAGGCTTCCCGATGTATCAACACTAAACAGAAAATCAACATCGTAATACCAGACACCGGCATTATCCTTCCTTAAAAAATCATACTTTGAAAATTCTTCAAATAAAGGTTTGTTTTTGTCATCTACACTCCGCACTGGTCTTGGTTCATCTGCAAATGCAATCAAAAACTTACACATAACCTCATAAAGGTCTCCGAAGCACGCTTTTTTCATAACTTTCTTTGATTCAAGCCTTCCTGCAGATTGCTGAACCGCAACTTGCTTAGCTGTTCCCGATGTTGCTGTTGAATCTTTTCTGCCCTGGAATGAATCTGTAATGCCTAAAACCTGTCTTGCCCTCTGATATTGGTCCTCAATCATCGACATATTCTTTGAAATATCACATTGAACATTTACCACATCGTACATAGACTTTTCCTGAGGACCGTCAAGCTCTATAATTTTCAGGTTGTTATCATCTTTTCTTATCTTCTTTCCTTTCGGCTGCATGAAATAACTTCCGCCTGTAAGAAGCTTCTCAAGATTATCTGTCTCAAGCTTCTTGATAGTTTCCTGCATATCTTCAATAACGGAAATATCGCTCGTGCCTAAAAACGAACCAAATGATGAAACATTACGCCTTAACACCACAGGATAAATATCAGGCTTGTAAAATGGTACTTTTGTTCCTGCAGGTATCTTTATATTCCCATCAGCATCCAATATGTCATATATAAGTGTTTCTTCATTAAGCTCTTCTTCAACAAAAGAAGCAGATGAACAAACAACACATTTTTCTTCCCAGCCAATTGCACCGCACTTTTTACACCTTCTTGCAATTCTGCTCTGATAATCTTCCAAATCTTCAAGGACTGTATCGTTAACCCAACTGAATTTGCCTATACCGCCTTTGGCGTTTCTGTAGTAAGCAATAATCTGTGTAACCTTTTCATCCGAATATTCAGGTTCAAAGCTTCTTGCCTGCGGATCCTCTTCATCTTCGTTGGTTACATTGATTTTGTAACGTTGCCATATGTACCCCTTTGTCTGTGAAAGAACTATAAAGAGATAATCCATTTCGTTTATCTCGTAAACCCCGGGCTGAGGAATAAACTGCTTTGGATGAAGAACTCTAATTTCAAGCTCACCTACTGTATTGTGAGTTCTCTCAAAATTGTTCCATTCAATCCAGAAAAGCGCTCCCCCTGCAGACGGACAAATGCGTTCCATGATATCGTTCATGCGTTCAAAAGGCAATCTGTCAAGTTCATTACGAAGCTTATTTTCAATTTTTCTTGCATTCTCAACATCAATTTGTTTCTGAGCTGTAACCTTTGGGAATGGAATATTACTGTCAACCTGCGCTTCTATCAGCTCATAGCAGATATTGCGAACAGTTTTAGCCTTATCCGTTGCGTAAGATTCACCGTTTTTAATTTTTTTCGTACCGGAAAACAGCTCCTCATACCGCTCCAGCTTTGATAAAACCTTCGTATACTGATTTTTTGCTTCTCTGAACCGCTCCTGCCAGTCCCAAAGCTCATTCATGCGTTGTCCGGACTTAGCAAAAACAGGATATACGACTGCATCCGCATATCCTCCTGCAATATTAATTTGCTCACGATAAATTCTTCTCATATCGCACCTCACCACTTTCGTTGATATGTAGACTTTGTCTACTCGATATTTTTGTTTTCACAAAATCGATATGTTTTTCGCTTCGCTCAAAACTCGATATGATATAAACTCTTTTACTCGTTGCCCTTAGGCAACATATCGAGCCGTCAGGAATATCGAGTGCTTTTGCACATATCGAAAATCTCGCAAGAGATTTATATCGCTGATTTCAAGTTTTGCTTGAAATCAAAACGGATTTCCCCACATTGAAATCATAAGTTTTTTCTCTTCTTCATCTGCATTGTAATAATCTTCCCATTGGTCATCTTCCCAGACCGCTTTTTTCGAAACAGAAGAATCATCTTCTGCAAATCTATCCATTTGTTCTCTTGAATAATGAGCAATAGCAAGTGCCATAATGCAGTCATCGTGAGCACCGTTTTGTGCTTCAGGGCGCCCTTTTTCATTACGCACAAATGTCAGCATCTCATCAAGAGTATCGTAATCAAATATTAATTCAGGATGCTCTCTCACAACCTTAACCAGCTCTGCTATAATAATAGGTCTTGTTACAGGTGTTGTTTTAAAACCAAAAGACTCTGTTTGCTTGAAGGTATATTTATCCTCAATCATCCTCACAAACTGTTTAGGATATTTAAGCCTTAAAAGCTCTTTAATCGGATGCGTTGTGTAATTTGCTTCAATGCTTATTAGTGCAGTGTTGAAGTATTTACCCAGGCAATAAATTTGCCGAGCATATAAATCTTCATCAAATTCGTGCCTTAGAACTGCAACCTGAGAGCCTGAAACGTTGTCAATAACTTGTCCTACAAAATAATCTGAACCTTCACCTGCAGTATCACCTCCGATAACATATGGGTACCCCTGTTTTACATCCTCATAAATTTTTATATATCCGTTCTCATCTTCGATAAATTTTATATTTGTGATCGAAAGTCCGTCATCATCGTATGTAAAATATCCTGTCTTTACAGGCTTAATATTTTTGTTTATCCTTTCCTGCACATTGGCAGCGCTGAAAATTGTCTTTCCGTATACACCCCACTGTCCAAGACAGTAAACTGAATAATAATAAAAGTCAGTGTCCTTAAAGCTCTCTAAGGTTTCAATATCCTCTTTCTGAAGAAACTTGTTGTCTTTGTAAGTAGTCTTTAAAACCTTCGTATTTCGTTCCTTACGGTCAAAAAATCTTTTTTTAAGCCAGTGATTTGCATTTATCGGATTGAAAGATAAAACAATTTGTTTTTTTGCCTTTCCGCCTCGAAGTCTTATAATAAGCTGATTAAGATCACCTTCTTCAGCTTCGGTAGCTTCTTCGAGCCATACATCGGTAAGCTCACCCTTTTCAAAGGTTACGGACTTTAATTTTTCAACATTGTCAAGGCCCTTAAAAATAACGCAGTTTCGGTTAAGAGTACATACAATACTCATGTTTGACGCATTAATCTTAAAAAAACGATTTAATCCCCAGTTTGATATTACCTGCTTAAAAAGTGCAAAGGTTGAATCTCTGTTGGTATCGGCAACAGCACGAACCGCCATTAAGTTGCACATATCATTTTTTAAAAGCTTAAAAACATACCTCTGAACGATAAAATAACTCTTTCCGCTTCCGCCTCCGCCGTAAAAAACAAGAATTTTTGTCTCATCTTCCAGGAAGGGCAGATAAACCTCGTTAAACAACTCCTTTTTGAAGGTTATTGAAATATTTCTCATTCTTCAAGCCCAATCTGAATGTTAACGTTTTCCGTAGACTCGCCTTTTGCAATTCTCATCTTGTCATAGTAAATTCCCATAGTCCTCGCAAGCTCCCCAGGAGAAATAATCTTAAGTGCCTCCAGTTTCCTGATTAAATTTGCCTTTTTCTTTTCGTCAAGCTCTTCTTCGTCAGTATCGGCTATCTCGTCAATCAGTAAATCAAGCTCCGACTCTCTGTTTATAGCTCTGTCAAGTCGTCTGCCAAGTAATTTCGTTGCTTTGGAAACTATATCTTCAGCTTCCTTCGAAAACTCTTCTTTTTTTTCCTCGAGAAGTTTTGCAAATTTAGGCTTGTCTTTATTTCTTATAATTATGCCCTTAACGGTATTAACGGGCATTCGCAACTCGTTCGCAGTCGCAGAATAGCTTCCTGTGCGGGAATATGACACAAAAATCTTAATAATTTCAGCTTCACTTGTTTTTTGTCCCCTTGCCATGTCAAACCACACCCCTTTCACTCCAAATATCATCTCCGCCACCCATCCGCTGCATAAATCAGCACTACGAAGCTAAAATAAGCTTCCTGTACCAAAATATCACACACCCATACTGACATTTAATGACATTGCCACATTTTCTTTAAAAAATTTTTCGCAACAAAAAAACACGCCCTTGAGCGTGTTTAAGATATATATCACAAATTTTTATTTTTCGTCATATTCTCCAAAGCCTGAATTCCTTTTTTGACATTGCGATAGCAAGTCCTCTCATCCACATCAAACATATCGGCAATATCTGAATAAGTCTCACCAAAAATAAAACGGGCAAGCAAATATTTCCGCCACACAGTGTGAGGCAGTTTCATAATAAGCTTTTCGCAATCTGACCTTAGTCTCTCAAGCTTTGCTATTTCTTTTTTTACTTTTTCACTTTTACAGGGCAAATCTTTTAAAATTTTCAGTTCGCCCTTGGCACACCTGCATTCCTCTAACCATTCTTTCATCTTTTTCAAAAAAACACACCTCCGTGAACAGTTGTATTTTCAAAACCGCCCGCACTATTTTGGTCATTAAGTTAAGATGTCATACGAGCCTTGAAGTCAGCTGTCGCTGACTGCACTTTTTTCTATATAATAAAGAACTACATCAAAGTCTTTTCTTCATATTAAATGTTATATAAAAACCTCCGTTAACTTCATTTTCAATTATTTGCGGTGCACCAGTTAACTCATAACCGGGATAAAGCTTATTTATATATGTAAAATCTCCTACTTCACTCATAAATGCCAAATCTCTGTGCCAGAGGCGTTCCTGTTTTTCTATTACAGTAGGCTTAATAAGATTTTTTGATGTATTGAATCTTTTAAAGAAAAGCTTTTGCTTTGTCATATAATGACTAAGCCCCTCAATACCGTTATCCCCAAAACGAAGTCTTTTAGTGTTAGCAAATCCCTTATCCCATAAAAACTCAATTATTTCACGAAGAGACGTTTCATCTTCGTTTAAGCCATGACGCCCGCAGAACCTGTGTAAAAACTCCCTGTCCACAGAAATGGAATTTAAAATAAGATGATGATGCACTCTTTTAGACTTTTCACCCTTTTCGCAAACCCATATATACTTTAATTCCTTAACACTTCCTTTATATATAGCTTTAAGCTTTCTTAAGAACTTCTGAACATCATTCAGTGCCTGCTTTTCATCAATCGGCAGGCTTTCTTCATTATATGTAAGATGCAGGGCAATATCTCTTTCTGTAAAATTGGCATGAGCAAGACGAGTAAGCCTTTTAGCTGAATTTCTCTCATTGAGCCTCGCCTGAACTTCACTTGTCGCCTTCGCGCGTCTTCTGCGTTGTCCGGACTTAGCAAAAACAGGATATACGACTCCGTCCGCATATCCTCCTGCAATATTAATTTGCTCACGATAAATTCTTCTCATGCCAAAATCAAACCTCTACAATCTTTATTCAAGCCAGGCGCCTCGTACTTCCTTTTTATATAAAGGACATTCTTTAATCCTGAATGAGTCAATATACCTTCCGTTTTCTTGCTTTACCTTGATAGGCTCCGCATTCCAACCCTTAACCGGCTCCAACCTTGCCGACCAGGAACACCCACCATTGCATGCCTTATCACAACTCCAGCAAAGCTGATCCTTTTTAGCAAATGGCTTACCTCTTTTCTTTCTTGATTTGTGTCGGTCCTCATATCCATATTTAAACCGACACAGCTCTGAACAAAATTTCTTACCTCTCCCGGTAATCACCTTACCGCATCCTGCACATACTCTCATCTCTTAAATCTCCGCCATGCTTTTTCAAAAGCTTTCTTCTTTTGCCTGGTATCATTCCAGTTCCTGTTTTTCCACATCCACCAAATATAAAATAATTTGTACCTCATTTTATTTTCCCACCAATTCCTTTTCAGCTTCGTCCAAAGCATTCTTAACAAGAACAGGAAAAATGCTTTTCCCAAGTAAAACTTCTTTCACCTTTTCCTTGTACTCTTTTACCGCATCAGACTTCGCTGTTTTTACATCATTTTCAAGTATTTTTATAACACCTTTGTATCTCTCGATCTCTGCCTTTTGGCTGTTGAGTAGATTAATAATGTCAGTTACTTTAATCATTGTTTCATTTTCGCCTTTGTCATTGGCACAATAAATAGCAACGTGTTCCATTCCGTCTGCATTGTCCAAGATCTCAATATTGTCCAAGATCTCAATGATGTCAGCTTTTACATTCTTATTATCTGTCATACTCGTTTAACTCTCTTTCTTTGAATTGCGATTTTGTTTCCCATCCGCCATAAGATTTTCCAAGTTTTCTTCTGCCTTTTTTAACCCTAATTCACAAAAAGTTTCTTTCCAATCTAATGCTTGTCCACAATTAGAACAGTATCTCCTGCACTTCATCCTAAAACTATTGCAACTTGGGCAAAAGTAGTATAAGTTTCTAACTCCGTGTCTGTTGTCAACTTCGACTTTTAATTTTTTCGGTATCTGCTTTTCAAGTGCTTTCATTGCAAGTTCAGCATATAGTTTTCGATTTTTATACACTATGTTGCTCTCGTTTGGATTCGTGCCAAATCCGCTATCTAAAACCGCAACCGCACTATCCTTTACACACCCAAAATGCTTAATTGCCTTTTTTATATCTTCC
>JAZNWI010000238.1:0-3827 GCA_045593305.1 Clostridia bacterium
GTATAGTCAGTTGTCAGATCTGCACATATAGTTTCGCTGTGCACTCTTTCAAAATAATAGTATGCTTTTCCGTCCGGACATACTACTAAATCAAAATCTCCCGCACTCATCCCTAAAGGTCTCAATCCTTTTCTTACAATAGTGTATGGTCCTGTAATTTTATCAGCAGTTAAAACAGTTTCCGTTTGAAGCCCGTCCTTTTGCATTATCTTAAGCCAACAAACAAACTTTTTAGTTTCTTTGTTGTAAATGATATGCGGTCTGTCCATACAGGCACTTGGATGTAATGGTGAATTTTCGTCATCAAGGTCTGGCGGTATTATTACCCCTAAATCTGTCCAGTTATACAAATCCTTTGAACTGTAGCACCTTACTCCCCAATGCCATATTCCATTTTTGCCGTCCGTCTTTTCTTTGTTTTCGCCGTAAAAATAATATGTGTCATCAACAAAGATTACAGAGCCACCGTGTGCCTGAATTCTGTTCCCATTTGTGTCAAGCCAAATCTTTCCCGGTCTGAATGAGTTATATTTTTCCATTTGTTTACACCTCTATAATTTAGTATAGATTTATTTGTTATGTCAAACTTATCATTCTCGTATAGATTATTTATCCTTAAAAGTTTCAACAATCTGTTTGATTTGTTTAACATTTTCTGCCAAAATCACTTCATCAAACTGGCAAAATGTGTTTTCTGCTACAGACCTGCCTGTTAATTTCACATACCATAAAAGCCCAAGGGCATATCGTCCCAATCCAAGAGAAGCATGGAAGGTATCTCGATGGACAGTCATTCCACTCTCAATCAATCTTTGAAACATTTCTCCTGAAGGGATAATCATATCAGCACCAATTTCTTTGGCAGCTTGATCATATGCTGCCTTTATATCAGCAAACATTTCCGATTGTTCTAAATACTTAAGTTCATTGCATAACCTGTCGCTATCCTGCTCGTAAGCCCAGGTCTGATGAATAGCAATTTTCGCATCAGGTGAGACTTCTCTTATGTATGCCACTATTTCGTTCAAATAAGGTTGATATGTTGCATAATCAACACTTTCATGGCTTACCTGTTGCAATGTTATATAATCCCACCTGTGGCTCAAGATGATTTCTTTAAGTGAAACCAAAGTCCCTTTATCTTCACCATTACATTGCAGTGAATACGCTTTTTCGTCAGTTTGCAGGTTAGCATAATGCTTGCTCAATGGGCATCCGCCTATGAATAAATTCACAACTTCAATATTGACACCATCAGCATCGGCTATTTTTCTTAAATATCTTGTTGCATCCTCTGAAAAGCTATTTCCTATTGCTAATACATTCATCATTTTGCTCCTATCTTTTTTGTCAGTCGTTCTGCAATCTGTGCAACACCGTGAATATTCGGATGTGATTCATCTGCTGATATTAGCGACATTTCACCAAGCAAATCAAGTCCATTTATATATGTCACATTAGTATAATTTAAATCGCATATTGTTTGCTCTATTAATCTTCTCCACTTTTCAGCCTTACCCTCTTTTTTGTAGTCATCGTGACCATAAAAAGGAGAAATAACATAAACAGGCTTATTTTGATTTCTTACTGCAATTTGATTTAGAGTGTTTTCCACTCTGGCTAATATTTTATCACTATCCCAACCAAGTGCATTTATTCCAAGTTCCAAAACTGCAATATCCCACTTGTTTTGTTCGCCTTCACTTGCAATATATTCTACCATTTCCGGCTCCATAAGACAGCTTCCTGCCATTCCCAGATTCCTTGCGTCCATATTTAAGTTATGTGCCAAAACCGACACCCATGAATGTGACATATCAATAGAATTTGAGCCGTGTGTAATAGAAGAACCGTATGCAAGTAATGTTTTTTTCGGTAACTGTTCTTTGGTTGGAAATTCAATATCACCAATGACATCTAATAGTTCATAAGAACCTCTGTCAAAAATGACACGAATAACTTCCGGTGAAAAAGGATACTCAAAATCCTTTGACATTCTTTCTAAAATCGGCATATTTTCAGATCTCTTTATGACAAAATCCGAAAACTCACTACGTACATTTTTATTAACTTCATGGTCTTCCCATCCGCCTTGAATGCTACCACGATAAACATGAAATACTCCTTCTACTCCTACTGTACGCATGCGAAGTGTTACTGTATCACTTTTCATTACAAATCTAAGCTCTACTCCCGTTGAACCTCTGCACATTGACTTTCCTTGCTCCGATTCCATTTTGTTATAAACAGAACACGGAACACGAAGCCAACTTATACTTCCATTATCGTTTTGTATCAGTTCGCCTACATTATGTATTTCAATATTTTTATAAATCATTTTCATTGTTCCTTTATAGCCCTTTTACGGATGCCATTATTCACATTTTAACAGATAGTAACGCCATAATACTGTATATCTGTCCTTTAAGTCCTTTGCATATAAAATTGCATTGTTTATTTTTCTTTGGCATATAGTTTTTCAAACTCGTGTATAACAATTCCAATGCTATTCAATTATTCAACCATTTTATTCTCTATTCTGTGTTGCAATTATGTTTGCTCCAAATACATCCTCTGCCACTATGTCGCCTACCTTAACAGGCAACTTTGCAGTTATTTTGTTGATAATTTGCATACACTCAAACATCTTATCCTTTGGGATTGTTTTGTCTGTCTTTACAGATACTATACCGCCATCTGAGCATCTTACAGTTGATGTAATGGTTCTCTGGGGATTGGTACACTCACTTTCTGCGTAAGTCTTTCCTCTCGGGCAGGTGTTGCCGATGATGCCTATTACTTGGTTTTCTTCAAGTTCTACTGTGAGGCTACATCCTAAAGGGCATACTATACAGGTCAAATCTCTTTTCATTTTAGCACCTCCAAACTGAATGTAAGCTCATCTGCATTTTGGAATATTTCCGGCTTTAGAGCAATGCTCTCCATTTCGCCCGGAGCGACTTTAGGTTTCTTTTTTGAAAACAGGATTTCTTCACCCTTTTTCACGTTTATTTTTACATTCTTATATACATCTGAAACTCTGAAATATACCGTTACTTCCTTATTCTTCGTTATTTCCTGAGGAACGGTGTATCTGATTTTACCATCTGTTTTGATTTTAACAGATATATTTTCTGTCTTTTCGCCTTTTATGTATTCTGCGGCACTCTTACCTGCAATTTCTGCCTCCTGTGATACGAAATCTACAAGGTCGTGAACATGAAGCACATTTCCGCAGGCGAATATTCCCGGGACCTGGGTTTCACAGGCGTTGCTTACGATGGCGCCATTGGTGAGGGGATCGATGGGAATGCCAGCGGTGCGGGTCAGTTCGTTCTCGGGAATCAAGCCGACGGACAGCAGCAGAATATCGCAGGGAATGAACCGCTTTGTTTCTTCAATCGGCTCCCGGTTCCGGTCCAGCGTGGCGATGGTTACGCCTTCCAGGCGGCTGTTGCCGTGGATCTGGACAGCGGTGGTATTCAAGTAAAGCGGGATCCCAAAATCCTCCAGGCACTGGACAATATTTCTCTGCAGGCCGCCGGAATAGGGCATGATCTCGCAGACCGCTTCCACCTTTGCGCCTTCGAAGCACATGCGCCGCGCCATGATCAGACCGATATCGCCGGAGCCGAGAATGACGACCCGTTTTCCAACCTGCAGTCCCATACAGTTGACCATTTTCTGAGCGGTTCCCGCACTGTATATACCGGCAGGACGGCTGCCGCAGATATTCAGGGCGCCCCGGCTGCGTTCTCTGCAGCCCATGGCCAGGATGATGGCTTTTGCCCGGATCTTCAGAATACCGCTGCGGCTGCAGGCTGTGA
>JAZNWI010000239.1:0-9491 GCA_045593305.1 Clostridia bacterium
CCTCTGAAGTGGTCAATCCGCACGCTATCAAACATGGAAAAGGCATGCTTCAGCCTTTTTATCCACCACGAATATCCTTCTTTTTCGTGTTCATTCCAGTCATATAACGGATTCCCCCAAAGCTGACCATCCTCAGAAAAATTATCCGGCGGACATCCTGCAACTTTTTTAGGAAGCAGGTCATCATCAAGAGAGAAAAGATGCGGATTTTTCCACACATCCGTGCTATCATAGGAAACATAAATCGGCATATCCCCTATTATTTTTATTCCTTTTTCATTTGCATACTTTTTTAAAGCTTTCCATTGTGAGTAAAACTTATATTGTATAAAATTGTGAAACTCAATTTCCTCTTTAAATTCGTCGCTGTAATGCTTCATATCAGAAGACACTCTGTGCTTTATCCCGTCATTCCACATATTGAACGGAATATTGTTAAAGTGTTTTTTTATTGCAAAAAATAAGGAATGGTCATAAAGCCAGTCACTATTTTCATGGCAAAATTCCAGATACTCCCTGTCACCTGTATCAAATCGGGAAAAAGCGGTTTTCAGTATATGGAATCTAGTGTTATAAAGGTGGGCATAGTCAATTCTCTCCCCATTTTCAGCTTCCCGTAGTTCATCCTCCTTCAAAAGCCCTTCTTTTCTTAAAATATCAGGGCTTATAAAATAAGGATTTCCGCCATAGGCTGACGGACTTTGATATGGTGAATCCCCTACGCTTGTAGGTCCCAGAGGCAATACCTGCCAATAGCTTTGACCTGAGCCTGATAAAAAATCTATAAATCTGTAAGCTCCCTCTCCGAAATCCCCTATACCGTACTTTGACGGCACAGAAAACACCGGCAGAAGTATCCCTGCTTTTCTCATATACTGCCTCCTTTTAAAAGCTTATCATAACGGCAAAATGGTCGGAAATCTGTGGGGTTTTTTCTCCATCAAACAATATTTCGCTTTTTTTAATTTCCATATCCCTATTTGCAAAAACATAATCAATCCTAAGGCTTTGCCGGTTCCTTTCCCAACCGTCTATTTCACCTGATATGGTGGCTTCTCCTTTTCTTTCCTTTGCCATAAAAAAGGTATCGTGCCAGCCGGAGGCTGTTATCATTTTGTAGCTACTGCTCCCTGCCGGCACATTAAAATCACCCATTAAATACATCTGCTTTTTAAAATTAAAACAGGCGTTTATTCTTCTGACCTGATTTTCAAACGGTTCTTCCGGGTCATTTTCCCAACCAAGATGACAGTTTATGAAAATGCCGTCCCGGGTTTCTACCAAAAGTGCCATTCTCTTTTTGAAATTGTTATAATCCGCCGTATTTGATAATAAAAGACTTTTTGCCTCCTTTATGGCGGATAGCGAAAATATGCAAATCCCCTCGTCAAACTTGTCGTAACCTTTTTTTATGCCAAGCCAGGAAAACTGATAATCAAGTTTCATAGACACAAGGATTTTTTGCATGGAAAGTGCAAAATTGCTTTCCTTTATGGGTACTTCGCCAACAGGTACATGACCATACACCAAAGACGCTTGTTCTCCGTCTATATACTGATTAACTTCCTGAAGTGCTATTATGTCAGGTCTTTCCTTTTCAATAAATTCGCAAAGAATGTGGCAGTTTTTAGAGTTATTGCTATCTGCAAGACTATGAGTATTAAGGGTCAGAATTTTCAAAATATCACACCTTTTAGAGAATATCGTTTATATCAGATTTCAAAATATCAGCTTTAGGGCCGTAAATTGCCTGAACACCTGTTCCTTTTACCAAAAGGCCCAATGCACCCTCTTTTTTCCATTCCTCCTGACCTGCAACCTTGCTTGCATCCTTTACTGTAACACGAAGTCTTGTCATACAGGCATCAACAAGAGTAATGTTTTCTCTTCCGCCCAAAAGTCTGATTATTCTCTCTGCTTTTGAATCGGTAGCCGATGCTTTTTTAGAAGTTTCTTCAATAGGCACATCGTTATAGTTTCCAAGTCTTCCCGGTGTTGCATACTTGAATTTACCAATCATATAGTATGCCACAAAATAGCCTATAGCAAAGAATAAAACCACCGCTATTAAGAAGTTTATAATGTCGCCCGCAAGGCCTGCTTTTAGCGACATTGGTATTCTTGTTGCAAGTTCAATGTTACCGAAAGAATGAAGTCTTAAGTTAACAATGCCCGCTGATGCAAAGGCTATACCCTGAATGATTGAATACACAATATACAGCGGGATTGCCGTAAACATAAACATGAATTCTATCGGCTCGGTTACGCCTGTTAAAAATACTGCCAGGGCAGTTGAAATGAACATGGACTGATATTTCTTCCGCTTATCGCTGTCAACCCGCCTGTACATAGCATAGGCAACACCAAGAAGCAAGCCTGATGAACCAATCATCTGCCCTACCTTAAATCTTGCAGGGGTTATGCCGTTTAAAAGAGCTGTATAGCTTGCGGTGTCTCCTGCATTTTTGAAGTTTATAAGGTCAGATATCCATGCAAACCACAATGGGTCCTGACCGAATACGGTGGTTCCCGCATTAAGTCCCGTCTGGATAGCATAGGTTCCGCCAAAGGATGTGTAGTTCATAGGTATTGTAAGCATATGATGAAGTCCGAATGGCAAAAGTAATCTTTCCAGTGTTCCGTATAGGAATGGTGCTAAAATCGGCGCGGTCTGCGCTGAATTTGCAATCCACAAGCCAAATCTGTTTATACCCATCTGTACAAACGGCCACACGATTGCAAGAATTATTGAAATGATTGCTGACCATAGAATAACCACAAGAGGTACAAATCTTTTTCCGTTAAAGAAAGACAGTACATCGGGAAGCTTTCTGAAATTATAGTATTTGTTATACACTATTCCGCCAACAAATCCTGCAATTATACCTACAAAAACACCCATATTAAGGGCAGGGCTTCCCAGAACCGATGTGAAATATCCATTTACCGCGATTTCCTGACCAAACAGCGTGTGGGTTACAGCATTTTCATCAGAGAGCATATCGGCAGTTACGCCAAAGATATTTCCTGTGATATTGTTAATCAGAATAAATGCAAGTAGTGCCGCAAAAGCACCGCCCGCCTTTTCCTTTGCCCACGAACCGCCTATGGCTACGGCAAACAGAATGTTTAAGTTACTGATTATTGCCCAGCCAATATTTTCAATTATTGTTCCCGCAAGGCTTATAATTCCTACATCGGTAAAGGTCATGCCGATAAGCTTTCCTATACTTATCATAACTCCTGCCGCAGGCATAACCGCAATAACCACCATCAAAACCTTACCCAGTTTTTGCAAAAAGTCAAATGCTACGCTCTTTTTGCTCACTTTTTCTTCCATAAGCTCGTCCTTAATGGAAAAGGCAAGACTTTGCCCTGCCTGGCATGTTCCAAGCGCTTCATTTATTCTTGTGCCCTCAGGCAGATTACAAACTATCACAGGAGTAATCGGGTTAATATTTTTACTTTTTAACAGCTTTAAGTCAACCTCGGCTATAAGGTCACCTTTTTTTACTTTGTCCCCTGTCTTTTTGTGTATCTTAAAACCCTCGCCTTTTAATGCCACCGTTTCAAGTCCCACATGCACCAAAACATCAAGTCCGTCATCAGACAAAAATCCGAAAGCATGCTTTGTGTCTGCAATAGTTGAAATTGTACCGTCAACAGGGCTTAGGATTTTTCCGTCAGTTGGAATTATTGCAATACCGTCACCAAGTATTTTTTCAGAGAATGTGGCGTCGCTGACCTCTGTTATTGGTACACATCGTCCCGACATAGGCGATGTAATCTTGTATTCTAATTCTTGTTTTTTCATAATTTCACCTCTTTAAAGTTTCCAGATATCGCGGTTATACTCGCTGATTGTCCTGTCTGAAGAAAAGTATCCCGCATTTGCAATATTTGTAAGCATCTTTTTCTGCCAGTTCTCTCTGTCTAAATAGTCCTTATAAGCCCTGTCTCTTGTTTTTTTATAGTCCGCAAAATCAGGGAATGTCATAAACCAGTCCTTTGTGGTCAGTTCTTTTTGAAGATTTTTAAGGGTCGCCTCATCACCTACCCCAAAAAGTTCTTTTCCGCAAATGAAATCGACTGCCTCTTTAAGTTCTTTATTTTTTGCAAGATACTCCCCTGGCTTATAGCTCTTTTCTTTATATCTTTTTATAACCGTGTTGCTGTCATCGCCAAAAATATAAATATTTTCGTCACCAACAAGCTTGTGGATTTCCACATTTGCGCCATCTTCCGTTCCCAGAGTCACCGCACCATTTAGCATAAACTTCATATTCCCTGTTCCGCTTGCTTCCTTTGATGCAAGGGAAATCTGCTCTGAAATATCACAGGCAGGAATAAGTTTTTCTGCCAAGGTTACATTATAGTTTTCCACCATAACTACCTTAAGACATTTTGATACTGTCTCATCGTTATTTATAAGCTGGCTGACCGATAAAATCAAGTGGATTATATCCTTTGCAATGGTGTATGCAGGAGCGGCTTTTGCCCCGAAAATGACCGTAATCGGATGTTTCGGGATTTCGCCTTGCTTGATTTTAAGATACTTATCAATTACATACAAGATATTCATTTGCTGACGCTTATACTCGTGAAGCCTTTTTATCTGCATATCAAAAATCGAATCGGGATTAATAGATATGCCCTGAGTTTTCATAAGGTAATCAGAAAGCCGTTCTTTATTCTTCTTTTTAATCTTCCCGATATTTTCTAAAACAGCAGAATCTTCTGTGTATCCAAGCAGTTTTTTAAGTTCTGTACCTTCCTTTTTGAAGCCATCACCGATAAGGCTTTCAATATAGCTTGTAAGATACGGATTTGAATATAGAAGCCAACGCCTGAAAGTAATTCCGTTGGTTTTGTTATTAAATCTTTCAGGGTAAATTTTATAGAAATTATTAAGTTCGTTGTGTTTTAAAATTTCAGTATGAAGCTTCGCAACGCCGTTGGTTGAAAAGGTATAGTGAATATCCATTCTTGCCATAATGACAGACACGATTTCGTCAATGATATAAACCGATGAATCGCTGTATTTTCTGCGTACTCTGTTATCCAAAACCTCAATAATCGGCAAAAGCTGAGGCACAACTTTTTTAATATAAGCAACAGGCCATTTTTCTAACGCTTCCGCCAAAATTGTGTGGTTTGTATAGGCACAGGTTTTGGTTACAGTATCTATTGCCGTGTCCATATCAATCCCATATCCTACTAAAAGACGGATAAGCTCAGGGATAATCATAGACGGATGAGTGTCATTTATCTGCACCACCGCATAATCATTAAGGTCTGTTAGCTTGCATCCTCGCTGCTTTGCCTCGTCTATGATAAACTGTGCCGCACTTGATACCATAAAATACTCTTGATAAACTCTCAAAAGCTTTCCGTCTTCGTCACTGTCATCAGGGTACAGGAACAGGCTTAAGTTTTTATCCGTTTTAGTCTTGTCAAACTTAATTCCGTCTCCTACAAGACTTTCGTTCACATCTTCCAAATCAAAAAGGTGAAGCTTGTTACAGCTTCCGCCATAACCTATAACATCAAGGTTATAAAGTCTTGATGTTACTTTAAAATCCCCGAAAGATATTTCATAGGAAGTATCTTGTTTTCTTAAAAATCCTGAATGATTAAGCCAGGAATTAGGTTCCTCCTTTTGCATATTATGACAGAATTTTTGCCTGAAAAGTCCAAAGTGATAGTTTATACCGATACCGTCACCGGGAAGTCCCAATGTTGCTATTGAGTCTAAAAAACACGCAGCAAGGCGTCCGAGTCCACCGTTTCCCAAAGACGGCTCGCTCTCGAATTCTTCAATGTCCGAAAGTTTTCTCCCGTGTTTTTTTAGTGCCTCTTTAACATCATCGTAAATACCCAGATTCATCAGGTTATTCCCTAAAAGCTTTCCTATCAAAAACTCTGCGGAGATATAGTAAAGCCGTTTTCTGCTGATAGCTTCATGCTTCTTTGCCGCCATCTCCATTACTGTCCGAAGAAGTCCCAGGTAAAGCTGTTCATTCGAACAATCCTCAATTCTTTCCTGACAATTCATTTCAATAAGTTCTTCAATATTCATATTAAATCCCTCTTTTTTTGGTTTCATATACAGTTAATATCTGCATTTTTTCTCATTTAATACAATAAAAAAGAGCGAAACATTTGTTTCACTCTTTTTCATATTAAGCTTTCAGCATACCGAACAGTTTCCATAGCGTCCTTTGCATACTTATCTGCATCAATCATATCCGCATATTCCTGCGTTAAAACCGCTCCGCCAACTACCACCTTGCAATCGTGAAGTTCTTTTTTTACAAGGCTTATGGTTTCTTCCATAGCCGGTACTGTTGTAGTCATAAGAGCCGAAAGACCGATTAGTTTTGCTTTTTCTCTTTTTGCGGTGTCAATAATCACTTCAGGCTCAACATCTTTTCCCAAATCTATAACATCAAAATCGTAATTTTCAAGTAAAACCTTTACGATGTTTTTGCCGATATCGTGAATATCACCTTTTACTGTGGCAAGAACGATTTTGTACTTTTTATCACGGCCCTTTCCGCTATTTTGCATAGAGCTTTTTATAATATCAAATGCTGATTTTGCAGATTCTGCACTCATTAAAAGCTGTGGCAAAAACGCCTCTTTTTTCTCAAACTTACTTCCCATTTCGTCAAGGGCAGGTATAATGCATTTATCAATCACAAAAAGCGGTTCTTCTTTTTCAAGAAGTTTTTTAGTATAGCTTTCTGCCTCTTCCTTGAGTCCCTTCAAAATCGCACAGACAAGACTGTCTTCTGTAGAAAGTTCTGTGTTTTGCAGATTTATCTCAGTCTTTTCCTCTTGCCTTGATGCATAGTTTATATAGTTTTCGCACCTTTTATCCATATCAGAAAGTGCACAAAAACTGTAATAAACATCCATCATTTCATCTGAATACGGATTCATAATAGCGGCATTAAGACCTGATGACATCGCCATAGCAAAAAATGTGGAATTTATAATGCTTCGTTTTGGAAGCCCAAAGGAAACATTGGAAACACCAAGGCTTGTTTTGATTCCCAGCTTATTAAATTCTTTTATGCATCCAAGTGTTATTTTTGCAGAATTTGCATCCGAGCTTATTGTCATAGCCAAAGGGTCAAATATTAAGTCTTTTTTTGATATTCCATAATCTTCTGCCGTTTTGATAATCTTTTCCGCTATCTTCATTCTGCCTTCTACTGTTTCAGGGATTCCGTATTCATCTAAAGTAAGGCAAATAACAACTCCTCCATATTTTTTCGCAAGCGGAAAAATCTCATCCATGGATTCTTTCTTTCCGTTTACAGAATTTATAAGGGGTTTTCCGTTATAGATGCGAAGTGCCGTTTCCATTGCAACAGCATTTGAAGTATCTATCTGAAGCGGCAGACTTGTAACACCTTGCAGAAGCTTTACCAGGTCTTCAAGCACTTCTTTTTCATTAATTTCAGGCAGTCCTGCATTCACATCTAAAATATCCGCTCCTGCATCTTCCTGACCGATACCCTCTTTCAGAATGTACTCGTAATTTTTCTCCCGAAGTGCTTCCTTTAAAAGCTTTTTTCCTGTTGGATTAATTCTCTCTCCTATCAAGATAGGTTTTTCCCCAAACTCTACTGTATGATTGTATGAAGACACAACTGTTTTGTTCTTTTCCATCGGCGGAACAAATTCTATCTTTTCTACTGCGTGTCTTGTTTTTTCAATATATTCAGGCGTTGTTCCGCAGCAACCGCCTAAAATTCCTGCACCAAGCCTTGCGATTTCTTCCATTGATTTTGCAAAGCTATCTGCACTAACATCAAACTCTGTCTTTCCATTTTTAATAACAGGAAGCCCTGCATTCGGGTTTACAATAACAGGTATTGATGCATTTTCTGCGATTTCCTTTACCACAGGTAGCATCTTATCCGGGCCAAGACTACAGTTTACACCAAGAGCGTCAACTCCAAGACCCTCTAAAAGCGACACCATTACACTTGGCGATGCACCCGTCATAAGCTTTTGGTTTTCATCGTATGCATTGGTCACAAAAACGGGTAAATCCGAGTTTTCCTTTACTGCTAAAACTGCCGCCTTTGTTTCGTGGCTATCGTTCATTGTTTCAATTAAAACTAAATCTACGCCATATTTAACACCTATTCGCACCGTCTTGGCAAAAATCTCTACTGCACTCTCAAACTCAAGGTCTCCAAGCGGTTTTAGAAGCTTTCCCGTAGGTCCAATATCAAGGGCAACATACTTATCCTTATATCCGCCCTCTGAAATTGCATTTTTTGCATTTTCTACCGCGGACTTAATTATCTTATCAAGCTCTGCTTCAGAAAATTTCAGTATATTTGCACCAAAGGTGTTTGTCTTTAAAATATCACAGTCTGCATCAAGATAATCCCTGTGAAGCTTTGTTATAATCTCGGGCTTTTCTATATTCCAAAGTTCAGGAAGCTCCCCAGGCCCAAGTCCTGCTTTTTGCAGATTTGTGCCATAACCTCCGTCAAAATACACCCTTTCTTTTTTGATTTTTTCAAGTATATTCATTTTTCATCTCCTGTTTCTATTCCTTTGAGATACCAACTATTGCCGATACCGATTTCGTTGGTATCATTTGCATACTTTCGGTAAGGGTTACACCGATTTTCCTTGTGCAATCAAGCATTCTGAAAATTTCTTTTTGATTTTCGATGGAAAAGTCCCCATAGCCGGGGCTGAATCTCGGTCTTGAAAATCCCTCTTGTTTAAGCTTTTCGCAGAATTTATCGCACACTTCTTCAATCATTGTCGCACCGATTGCCTGACAAATCACCGCATCAAGGGGTGATATACCGGAGTACTTTCCTATAATTCTATCAGCCCCGACACCAATTGTGGCAACAAAAACCACTGCTTTTCCGCATCCTTTCAGATTCTTCTCAAGCGACTTAGAGGGTGTATTAACCATTCCTAAAGATATACTATCATCTTCACTTATAACAGAATATATTTCGTAGCATACCTTTGGTGAAAGCTCATTTTTTATCTCTTGGGTAAGATTTTCTATTCGTTTCAGGGTTCTCTCGTCAGCATCCTTTTTTCCGTAACCAAGATACCTTAAAACTTCCTTTTTATCTACTTCAATCTCATTTTTATCAAGATTTTCAATCATTATCATAGTTTTCCTATTTTATAATCTCTGACAGGTTTTTCTGTATATTCTCTGCTACATCCGGCTTGTTCATGGAGTAAACATGGATAGCGTTTACACCATTTGCCAGAAGGTCTATAATCTGCTCTGTGGCATAGGCAATTCCCGCCTGCTTCATAGCATCAGGATTGTCACCAAACCTGTCCACAATGGACTTGAATCTTCTTGGCAGATATGTTCCTGAAAGTTCACAAATTCTTTTTATCTGATTTGCATTTGTAACCGGCATAATTCCCGCAACAATCGGCACATTTATTCCTGCTTCACGAATTTTATATAAAAAGCTATA
>JAZNWI010000240.1:0-2311 GCA_045593305.1 Clostridia bacterium
CAACATCGAGGGCTACGGTGAAACCGCTTTGTCCGCCAATGCATTCATTGATTTTGGCGATGTGGTTGTGCATAGTTCCGCAGTAAGCTATAGCATGAAGGACATGGTGGAGATCATCAATACCAGTTTCTCCTCCCTGTCTGAGGATAATCAGCAGGCAATACAGACCCTGGTCGAAAAATACTATAGCGTTATGAAGAATTGGAGCATCGGCAACATCTACTCCCCCGGAACAACTGTCCCCGACTTTGAGCCGGAAAACAATCTGTAAATAACAAAATAAAGAGCAGCCGATGAGGCCAATGTCATTAAGTTAGTGACGCGCTTGTAGGGCAAGGTTAAGAAAAAAGTGCATCCAAGGCAGAAAAACTGTTTTGGATGCACTTTTTTCAAAATCAGAGCATGACAAATAAGCGAATCAATAAATTCGCTTTAAAAGGACTATTCAAGACATTAAATTTATGCTACTCTATAAGTGAAGCTAATGGCGTGCTTAACCGTCGTATTACGAGGTGTGCTTCTGCCGGTGCGAATGGAGGAAACATTCCTGCGTATGTTAGCTTCAACATCTGGTGGAGCTACATTGCCAAGAAAAAATTGTCGGCATATATGTACAGCTATCGTAAAGTTTGCCTTATAGGTAAGCTTTGTATCCGCTTTCTGAATGATTACGAGCGATGTAACCAACTCAGAAAAATTGTACATAATCAGTCTGGCAAAGACCTCTTGGTATATGTACTCCACCTTTTTTGCGTGAAAATGGAGCAAGCCAACAGTGTATTTCAAATCACGAAAGGATGTTTCAATACCCCAACGCATATTGTAAAGGTGCTTTAGTTCTGCTGGCGGAAAACCGGTGGAATCCAAATTGGTAATAACAGTTTCGTAGGTTGTATCAGTGATTTTAAATCGAACAACTCGAAATGTGAGTTTATAAAAAACAGCAGAATCATGTTTGCGATTAGTTTTGGGAAGATAATCGAAAGTACAGTTAGATGGAATAAAGCGATATTCATTTTTATTTTTGAGCAGTTGCTTTACATCATTTGTTTGCTTAGTAGTCAACGACAAAGTTACAGGCATGTCAAATTCTTCAGCATCTGGTAGATTTAATCCTGCAGCGATACCACCCTTAGAGCGGATATCCTTGATGCGAATTAAAAATTTCCAGTCTTTTTCCTGTATGTGGGCCAAAAGATTGTAGCCTTCATATCCACGATCAGCAAGTAATAGAACACTGTCCAAACCAGAACGGTCTACCATAGCGCAAAGTGCCTTTTGTTCGTTAGCGTTTCTCTGTCCCTGTACGATGGCATCTGTATAAGTATGCTGAAGCAAATCATACATGGCATCCAGATGCAGCAAATTGTAGGCGGACTGCCCTTCTGCGCCAGGAAAGTAAGAATCCGGATCGTCGGGATTGGTAGGAATTTGAATATCAGAACCGTCAGCAGCAATTAGACGATAGCCTTTGTAAAACCGGTTCTTATATGTTTTCTGAACAAATAAATCAAAGAGAGAAGAAAAAGCAGCTGGGTCAATTTTGGATCTTCGCTGGACAAGTGCTGAGCTGGAAGCAATATTGGATGAATAACCAAAACGATTCATGAGTTCAGTTGTAAGATTTCCGCCTTCCATTGACAGCAGAAATGAGATTGTTGTATGAAAGGACAGCTTTCTGTCTCTTGAAAAATCTCGTTCAGGATTTTTAGAAAACATCCAATAAACTTCACAAAGCTGAGTGATTGCTTCATCCAGTTTCTTCTTTACAGCACAAATTTCATTTGACATATAGGAAACCTCCTTGTAATTTTCGGTGGGCACACCTCTAATTACAAAGGCCTTTTTGCTAATCGCAATTAGCAAAAAGGCCGCACATTTTCCTTGATATGTCAAGTGTTTTTTTATAAAGTTACAAAAAAGATGGACACCACATTTCTGTGATGTCCATCTTTTCTTAACTTAATGACATTGCCTGTGGGCCTGTCTTTTTCTTTGTTGAAATTTTAATAAAATATAGGTATAATACAGGATGAGGAGGCGGTGTACATGTATGATCTGATCATCAAGGGTGGTTCTGTTATTGACGGAACCGGAAAACCCGCATATGTTTCTGATATTGGTGTTAAAAAAGGAAAAATTCATAGTATTGGACCGAATCTGGAAGGCGCAAAGTGCGTCATTGATGCAGCCGGCTTAACTGTTACACCAGGATTTGTTGACTCGCATAGTCACGCAGATTCCAAAATACTGGATTGCCCGGACCAAAAAGAGAAGTTGGAACAGGGTGTGACCACTTCTGTAGCAGGCC
>JAZNWI010000241.1:0-3083 GCA_045593305.1 Clostridia bacterium
CAGGAAGAAATGAAAACTGCCCCCTTCGGTGATGTGTGGAATGAATATCTTGCAAGAGAAAATGTAGCATCTGACTATCTTGCCGAAGTGAAAAAATATGAACAGGAAGTTCTGGTGAAAAGAGTATGAAAGATATATTGACTGCTCCCTTTGTGGAGGAAATGAAAAAGACTACCGCTAATATGTACCGTCTCGGCTGGGACGAAAGAAACGGCGGTAACATCAGTTATATGCTCGATAAAAATGAGGTTGCAGAATATCTTGACCTCGATAATGTTATCCGCACAATCCCCACAGGTTTTGATGCAACTGACCTTATCGGTAAGATTTTCATTGTTACGGGTACGGGTAAGTATTTCAAAAATGTTGAGTCTGACCCCGAGACGAATCTCGGCATTATCCGTATCGCAAAGGATGGCACTACAGCCGAGCTTCTTTGGGGATATAAAGATAACAGTAAGTTTACAAGTGAGCTTCCTGCACATCTTATGAGCCATATGGCAAGGCTTAAGGTTGACCCTGAAAACAGAGTTATAATGCACACTCATCCAACCCATACACTGGCTATGAACTATGTGCATGAGCTTGACGAAAAGAAATTGACTCATACTCTTTGGGAAATGTGTACTGAGTGTATTGTTGTTTTTCCTGACGGTGTGGGTGTTCTCCCTTGGATGCTCTGTGGTACAAATGAAATTGGTGAAGCAACAGCAAAGAAAATGGAAGAATTCAGGCTCGTTGTCTGGGGTATGCACGGCATTTATGGTGCTGGTAAAACTATGGACGAAACTTTCGGACTTATTGAAACTGTAGAAAAAGCTGCACAGATTTATATGCTGACAGCACATTTACCAAGAATAAACACTATCAAAGATGAAGAAATGGTGGAGCTTGCGGAGTTCTTCGGTGTCAATTACAGAAAGGATTTTCTGAATATATAATCAACCCGACAAATATGATTTGTGCAGGTGGAATTTATGAACGTTAAAAAATATATCGAAGCCAACTGGGACAATACCACTCGCTTTTTTACAGACGATAATGACACCCTGATTGGTTTGCCGTATCCGTATACTGTGCCTTGCTGTGAAGGTGCTTTTCAGGAAATGTATTATTGGGATGTTTATTTCACAAATGTTGGTCTGATTAAATCTGGACGCTTGGCACAGGCAAAAAACAATGTTGATAATATGTGCTATCTCATAAACAAATTCGGGTTTATGCCTAATGGTAACCGTACATATTATCTTTCTCGTTCACAACCACCTTTTCTTTCACAAATGGTTCGTTGCATTTATGAGCAGACAGGAGATACCGAGTGGCTTGATGAATGCTACAAGGCTCTTGAAAAAGAGTATGAATTTTGGGAAAATGAACGACAGACGCCCTGTGGTCTTAACCGATATTACGGTAAATTCTCCCACGATGAACTGATGAATTTTTGCAATGTTTTATGCAGACGATTCAATATGGAAAAGCCTGATGATAAGTGTGTTGCAGAAAAATACGGTCAGGCTATGTATTCCTTTGCCGAAAGTGGTTGGGATTGCAACAGCCGTATGGGACTTGACTGTTATAATTATGCTTGGGTGGATTTAAATGCTTTGCTTTTCGGTGTGGAAATGGATATGGCGTTTTTTTCTGCCGAGCTTAAAAACGGACGCGAATCAATATGGACCGAAAGAGCAGAGAACAGACGAGGTCGTATGAAAAAGCTTTTATGGAATGATGCGGTGGGTGCTTTTTGTGACTATGATTTTATCGTCTGTAAGCAAGCTGATATTATATCGGCCGCACAGTTTTATCCGATGTTTTCAGGTGTATGCACTAAAGAGCAGGCTGAACGCACAGTTGAATTGTTACCGAAAATAGAATTTGAATTTGGTGTGGCTTGTTGCGAAAAAAGAGACGATTTATACGATTTGCAGTGGGACTACCCCAACGGATGGGCTTGCCTGCAATATTTTGTAGTGCACGGGCTTTTGCATTACGGCTACCGCAAGGAAGCACTTCGCATCGCTGAAAAATATAAGCGTTTAGTGGAAAAAGTCTTTGAAGAAACCGGAAAATTATGGGAAAAATACGATGTTACAACGGGCACTGTTTCACATAATAAAGAATATGAAACTCCTGCTATGATGGGGAGGACGGCCGGTGTTTATATTGATTTTTGTTCCTTGACGGGAGACTAAATTTAAGAAGAGATAACTGTAAACAAAGAAAACAATGATTTAAGGAGTATTAATATGAAGCCTGTAAGTTTTTATCTTGTTACCGATACACATTATTTGAACAATGTATTAGAACCCGGTGGAGAAGCTTTTGAAAAAAATATGGTCACAGAACAGTATTTTGTTAAGGAAAGTGGTGCAATTATAAGCTCAACTTTCGACAAAATTATTGAAGACAAAGAAACTGATATTGTTATTCTTCCCGGTGACCTTGTAAAAAATGGTGAAAAAGAAAGTCACAATGGTTTTCTTAAAGAACTTTACAGACTCAAAGACAATGGTAAAAAAGTTTTTGTTATAACTGCTGGTCACGATTATAACAACTCTGCCTATGTTCTAAAAGGCGATGGTCGTATGCCTGTTGAGGGTACAGATTATAATGATTTGTGTGAAATGTATCGTGATTTTGGTTATGGCGACGCAATTGCATTTGATGAGCCCACACACTCTTATGTAGCAGAAATCAGTGATGGTGTCAGAATGCTTGCAATTCATTGTGACAGTAAAGACCAACCAAAAGGCACAATGGACGACAGACTCTTGTCTTGGGCAAAAGAACAGCTTGATAAGGCAAAGGAAGACAACTGTTCTGTTTTTGCAACTTGTCATTATCCGATTATCCCTCCCGTACCTGTTTTTGATTTGGTTGGCGATGCAAAAATCAAGGATTGGAAAAAAGTAGCTTCATTCCTTGCCGATAACGGAGTTGAGCTTGTGCTCACAGGTCATATGCATATTCAAAGCATAAACGAGTTTTATTCAGAAAGCGGAAACAGACTCATTGATATATGCACCTCTGCTCTTGTGGGTAGTCCTGCAAAATACAGAAAAATTACTATTGATGAAAATTCT
>JAZNWI010000242.1:0-19005 GCA_045593305.1 Clostridia bacterium
GTATACAGCTAACGATGCATATATTGAAATCAGCAATGTAAAGGTTGAGTATTACTGTAAGCATGAAGAAGGAACATTTGAGCCAGACGATGAAAAAACTCACTCTGGTACATGTTCTTTATGTGGAGAAACAGTAACAGCGATACCTCATATATTTGATGCTGGTGTTGTAACAACACCAGCAACATGTACAGAAACTGGAGTTAAGACATTTACATGTGCATGTAGCCAATCATACACAGAAGAAATTCCGGCATTGGGACATACATGGAATGAAGGAAATGTAATTAAGCTTCCAACATGTACAGAAGCTGGAGAAAAGGAAGTTGCATGTACAGCTGAAGGCTGTGAAGTAACAGAAAAAACGGTAATTCCTGCACTAGGACACGCATGGAATGAAGGAAATATAATTAAGCTTCCAACATGTACAGAAGCTGGAGAAAAGGAAGTTACATGTACAGCTGAAGGTTGTGGAGTAACAGAGAAAAAAGAAATCTCTGCATTGGGACACGCATGGAATGAAGGCACAATAATAAAAGAAGCCGAATGTGAAACCCCTGGAGTTAAGAGCTTTGAATGTACAGCTGAAAATTGTGACGCAGCATACACAGAAGAAATTCCTGCATTAGAACATTCATGGGATAACGGCGTTATAACAACAGAAGCCACATGTGAAAATGACGGAGTTAAAACTTATACATGTTCAAAGTGTGAAGGCACAAAAACAGAAGTAATCAAAGCAGGACACACATGGGACAACGGCAATGAAATAAAGAAGCTTACATGTACACAGGATGGAGAAATAGTATATACATGCTCAAAATGTAATACAACAGACAAAGTAATATCTACAGCCTCAGGTCATAAATGGGATAACGGTGTTATAACTCTTGAGCCTACATGTACTAAAACTGGAATAAAGACATTTACATGTACAGAATGTAACGAAACAAGGGGAGAAGAACTTGTTGTTAGTCACAAATGGAGTACAGGTGTGGTAGTAAAAGAACCTACATATACTGAAGATGGTATCAGAAAATACACATGTACAATATGTGGAACAGAAGAAGAAAGAGCTATAGATAAATTAGGAGGAAACGTTGTTGATATAGTTTCACCTCTTGATAAAGCAAGCGAGATTACTTGGAAAACAGAAGCTATAACCGTTACAGAAGCAAACAGAATCGGCGGAAAAGATGGCGTTCTTAAGTTGGTAGGCTTCACATCTGATCATAATAATAATACTGCAGGCGTTATTATTAGTGAAAACTTTGGATTCATGGAAGGAGATGTACTTACTTATAGTATTGAAGTTTATTCAGATAGTAGTAAATTCAGCCCGGATATATGGATAAGAAATCACACAAATACTGATGGTGCTTATATAGCACAGTACAATACCGATAAAGCTGGTGGACAGTGGATTGTTCTAAGTGGTAAAATTACATACGACGAGTTAAAAAGCTCTAATAAAGGAAAAGCGGGATTTGATGAAGTTGGTACATATACACTTTGTTTAAGATCTCGTCTAGACACACCAATATACATTGACAACCTTAAAATAACAGTTTCAAGATCTGGTTATTGTGATCACAAAGAAGGTACATGGGAACAGGACGGAGAAGAAAAACACAAGGGTATATGTTCTACATGTAAACAGGAAAAGTCAGTTCCTCATACATTTGATGCTGGCGTTGTAACAAAAGCTGCAACATGTACAGAAGATGGTGAAAAGACAGTTACTTGTACAGGATGTAATTACAAGAAAACAGAAGCAATCCCTGCAGGACACACATGGAATGAAGGTGTTACAACAAAACCTGCAACATGTACAGAGGCTGGCGAAAAGACATTTACATGTACAGCTGAAGCATGTGGCAAAACAACAACAGAAGAGATCCCAGCATTGGGTCACACATGGGGTGAAGGTGATGTAACAAAACCGGCTACAAATACTACTGCAGGTTTACAAATATTCACATGTGCAACATGTGGCGAAAAGAAAATAGAAGCTATTGCAAAGACCTCTGGTAATGTAGAGCAGGAAGAAATAGAATCTAAAGAAGTTCTCAAAATAGAACAAAAGCTTGATAAGAAAGACGAGCTTGATAGAGTAGGTGCAGCTGTAACAGTTACAGAAGTTGCAGAATTTGAAGGAAAAGAAAATGTTCTAAAAGTTGAAGACTTGAAGGATAATAACGATAATGTTGCAGGTATTATTCTTTCAAATAATTTCACATTCCAGCCTGGTGATGTACTTACATACAGCATGGATATTTATTCAGAGGCTGCAATTTATCCTGACATGTGGCTAAGAAATGGAGCTGATAAGCCGTTGGCAAAATTCTTTGCGGCTAATAAGATTCCTGCAAAAACATGGACAACTATCGAACGTACAATCAAATACAACGATTGGACAAAATTAAAAGAATATGCGGCAGAAGGCGATTGGACAAAATCAAGTAGCTTCTCACTTTTCCTTCGTCCAAGAAATGATGATGATACAGAACCTTTAAATGACCCAGAAGTAACAGTATATCTTGACAACTTAGTGGTAACAATTGAAGGAGAAGACAGAGTTGAAGAATTGAACTACGTAAGTAGTGATACAACAGTAGCTCCATCTACTGACAGCATGACAATTAAGGTTACATTTGACAATTATGTTCTTAATGCAGAAGACATGACGGATTTGTTCTATATCAAGGGCAAAGAAAAAGATGAAACCATTGAAATTGAACTTGTTGCAGATGATTCAGATAGAAAGAGCGCTCTTGTTAAAATTACAGGATTAGCTTCAAGTCATAGTTATGAACTAGTGTTAAGAAAAGGCGGTAAGGTTGTAAAAGGTGCAACAATACCATTCGAAACACTAGGAGAAGCATCAGTTGACTTAACTAATGAATATAAAGCTGGCGAAAGTATTTCATACACAGTTACTAATGTTACTACAGAATCAAAAGATATTTATGTTGTACTTCTACATTGTGTAGGAAATATAGTAAAAGGAAAGCATGCTTTAAAACATGAATTAGGAGCTGGAAAAGACGAAGTCGGAAGTATAGCAGCAGCTTCAATTCCAACACTTGCTAATGGTGAATACTTCAAGTTATTCGCTTGGGAAATTGATGGAAATAAGGTAGTATCTTTGGCAAATGGTCAGATTATTACCAAATAATCTCACAGAATAATTTGAAGAACAGGAGGAAATAAAAAGTGAAGAAAATTTTAGCGCTTTTATTAACAATAGCGACGCTTTTGGTTCCAATGACTGCTTTTGCAGGCACCATTAATCCAAACGTTAACTATGTTGAAGATAAAATAACTATTAATGGCGTATTTACTGACGCTGATGCAAAAAATAAAATTGCAACATTGCTTGTTTTAGGTGAAGGTAGTACTTTGGACAATATTACAGGTCCAAATATTGAAAATGATCATGATCTTATTCTTTGGGCTGATCAGTATCTTTTAAAAGAGGATGGTAAATTTACTTTCACAATTAATACATATGAAATGCCAGATGGTACAGGATATAATTTCTATATCTCTGTACCAGACTGTGCAGAAACATTTAATGGTAGTTTCAGCTATAACAGAGTTCAAATGGAAGCTGCACTAGTTGCATATATCAATCAGGCAACAGCTTCTGGTATTAGTAATATAATTACTGGCGAAAGAACAGATATTCCTAGTGCTAAGGAAAGAATTATAAGAACTGCAAATGTTATTGCTAATTCAGACCAAAATTTTGATAAGGATGTTGTTGGGGACTATAAAAATCTTGGTTTTGCTGCAAAAAATAATGTAAATACTTCTTTGCAGAATCAAACATTTACCGACCTAGAAGATTTTGTGAAAAAGCTAAGACAGGCTATTGACACTCAGCCAACAGGTAGTACAACTCCACCTGCTGGAGGTACAACTGGCGGCACTGGCGGTGGTGGCGGTGGTGGCACTGGCGGAGGCGGTGGTTTCAGTGGAACTGCCGGCGGAGCAGTTATTGTACCACCAGCACCTGTAAACCCATTCCTTGATATCGCAAACAGTTATTGGGGTAGGGATGCAATCGTTAACCTATACAATAAGGGTATTGTAAAGGGTCAGGGAAATGGTTACTTCAGACCTGATAACACAATCACTCGTGCAGAATTCGTACAGATGGTTGTTGTTGCATTCGACTTTATAATGCAGGGTAAGACAGCAAACTTTACAGATGTTACAGATAGCGATTGGTTCGCAAACTCTGTTCGTATTGCTTATGCTAATGGTGTAGTAAATGGTACAACTGATACCACATTCTCACCATCAAAGAACATTACAAGACAAGACATGATGACAATTCTGTATAATGCTGCAAAAGCTAAGGGTGTTAACCTTACAAATGGCGATGCATCATTTACAGATGCAGGTGACATTTCAGCGTATGCTCATGAAGCAGTAGCAGCAATGGTAGGAAGCAATGTTGTAAGTGGTTACACAGATGGTTCTGTTAAGCCTCTTAACAATGCATCACGTGCGGAAGCTGCAGCTATGCTTAGCAGACTACTTGAAGTAAGATAAGGAGGACGGAAATGTTTAAGAAATTTATAGCTTATATTCTTACTGTTTCAGTGCTTCTTTCAATGCTAGTTGTAAATGTTAGTGCAGCAGATGAAGAAATTTCAGCTGAAAGAGTAACAAAATTTGAAAATGCAGTAACACTTCTTACAAAGTTGGGTGCAATTTCAGCAGAAGAAACTTTTAACTTTGATACAGGAATTTCAAAGGCTAAGTTTATTGACATTATGTCAAAGATTGTGCCTGTAAGTGACGGCTCAAAAGTACCTGCTTTTGGGGATGTACCAGAAACTCATGAATATTATAAGGTGATTCAGGGATTTGCTGATGCAGGCTACGTTAATGGTAATGGCGGATCATTTGAACCTGATCGTGACATTACATACAATGAAGCTTTGTATATTACAATGAACACAATGGGTTACAAAGATTTTATGGCGGTTGTTGGTGCTTATCCAACAGGCGGTTGGAAGATCGCAGACCAGCTTGATATCAAGATGAAACATAAGGGTGCTGTAGCAGGGGATATCTTCTATATGCTACATCAGGCTCTTGTAACAGATGTACTTACAATCACAGGTATGAAGCAGGGTTCTTTCATGTTCTCAAACAAAGGCGGAGAAACACTTCTTGAAAAGTACCATGAAATAACAAGTACAAGTGGTATTCTTCAGTCAAATGGTGATTTTTCAATAATTGCTGGATATGAAGCTCAGGATGGCGTTCTTGTTATAGACGGCATTTCCTACAATACAGAAGAACCATGCGAGATTCTTGCTGGCTGCAAAGTAGACCTATTCTACGATATAGAATCAAATGACCCTGTTTGTGTACTTGCATCAGCCGATAATACAATTTTGGAAATCAAATCCGAAGATGTTGAAGGTTATTTGAACAGAAGATACACATATAGGGAAGAAGGTTCAAAGAAATCATTTAAAATTGATGACAGTACTATTATCGTTAAAAACAATCTACTTGCTCCTGCAATTCCAAACGATATTTTGGATGCAGCTGCTTTGATGGAACCGGTAAATGGTAAGATTATTGCAGTTAACAATGGTGGATCAGGATACGATGTGGTTTACATTAAGGATTACATCAGCTTCCTTGTTAGTGCTGTTGAAAAGGAAAGTGATATTAGCAACAATGTTGTAATCAAAGCAGATACCAGATACAACATAGAGAATGTAGTTGCTTATTCAGAAGTAAATGAAACTCCAGTTTATGATAGCGAAGGAAACAGAATAGCTGCTGAAGACATTTCTATTGGAACTGTTGCTTCAGTAATGGGTAATCTTGTAGATGGTAATATTATTGCAGAAGAAATTATCATATCAGAATCTATTGTAACTGGTACTCTTACAACAATTTACAAAGGTGACGAGCCATATCTTGTGATTGACGATGTTCAGTATTCTGTAGCTGACAGAATAGCTGCAAATCTGTTGGAGTCACTTTCTCCACAGATGGATATGACATTCTTTACAGACTTTATGGGCAACATTGTAGCTTTAGATAGTTCTTTATCAGGAAGTATGGCATACGGATACCTTATCAGTGCAAAAATAAGCCCTGATGATGAAGGTGATTACCATATTATTGCTGAAATCTTTAGTGAGATTGGTTCAATAATCAAGTACAAATTATCTAATAAGAGACTTCAAATAGATAGAGACTACTACAAAGATACCGAACCTACTGTAGCAGCACTTGATGTTATCCTTTCAAGACATTTTGGAACAAATCCTACTGTTCTTGCAGATATAGGTAAGCTGGTAAGATATGATGTAAATGATGATAGAGAAATCAACAAGATGGACTTCCCTAGAGCTCTTGCAGAAACTATCGAGCCTACTACAGATGACAGATTGTATATATCAGTAGATAACCTTGATGGTTCAACAACAGGAATGACTCAGTTCTACGGTAGTAAGAAAGCTTTTGGTGATAAGGTGCATGTAGATGAAGATACTCTTATCTTTAAGCTTCCTGATGTTGATAGAGATAAGGATGAATCTGAATACAAGATTATAAGAAACATCGGTGGCTTGAAGGATGGTCGTTACGGTGTACAGGCTTATAAACTTGGTAAAGATATGATGTACGCAAAAGTTGTTGTACTAAGAGAACTTCTTTCTCCAGGACTTTCAGGTGACCATATCGGTAATATGATGGTTAAGAAGATAACCAGAGTCCTTAACGAATATGATGAAGAAACATACTCAATTACACTTATTGGTATGGATGGTGAAAAGACATACCAGACAAAGACAAAAGCGGTTGGAGATAATCCGGTTGACTTGAACGACGAAGTTACTTCTAATCAGAATCCTCCGCTAGTTCCTGGCGATATTGTTCGTTGTTACCTAACAGAAGACGAAACGTCTATCGCAAAGATAGCTATCTGTTATAATTTCAGAAATGCAGGCATGACAGAATCAACAAAGACTGGTGACTGGGTAGCTGAAAACGGTACATTTGGTGATGGATATGTATATGCAATGGATGATAAGCGCATAGGTATAGCAGGTGGAGCAACACCTACTGATATTGATACGGTTCTGGAAGATGATGAATATAGTACATATCTGCTGGATTCATACAAAATCTTTAAAGTGCAAACTACAGGTTTAGGTATCAGCAGAAGAGTTCTTGATATTATTCCTGCAACTAAAGCAGACCTTAGATCGTTTAAGCTTAATGGGGAAAACTGCTCAAGAGTTGTTGCTATCTCTTCAAGAGGTACAGGACAGTTGATGTTCATTATTGAATAATTTGGTATATTTAATACTACATAAAAACCCTCCGATTTTATAATTGGAGGGTTTTTATCAATTAAATGATAATAGTATTAGTTTTAATGGTACTATTTTATATAAGTTGCACAATAAAAGTGAATATATTACATAAAAAACTATAAATTTTCCATTTACTATTTATAGGTTTTGTTGTAAAATATTTATATAAAATTGGAAAGGAGAATGGATTTTTTTAAAATCCAAAGGGAGACTATGAAAAAGTTTTTAAAAGTAATTAGTATGCTTCTTGTTTTTGCAACACTAGCTACAGTTATGGTAGGTTGCGGCAAGAAAGTAGACGAAGATGGAGTACCAACACTAGTTTGGTATATGCGTAAGCCTACAGGTGATATGTCACATCAGGCTCAGGTTGAGGAAGCAGCAAATGCTATCATCGAACCAGCTATCGGCGCAAAGGTTCACTTTGAATTTATTGACGCTGGTGCTTGGGATCAGAAGAAGAGTGTACTTATCAACTCAGGCGAAGAGTTTGACCTAATTCTTGAAATGGGTGAAACATTTGTTACAAACGCAGAAAAGGGTGCATTCCTTGATCTTCGTGAATATTTAAATGACGAATACATTCCGGAAATTATGTCAAGAGTTGGCGAATTTGCTTGGGACGCTGTAACATTCAGAGACGGTGGCGTTTATGCTATTCCATCTGAAACATTCTATGTTCCTTATGCTGGTTTCTGCTTCAAGGCTGACATCGCTGACAAGTATAACTTTGATGTTAAGTCAGCTGACAGCTATGATGATCTTGAACCACTATTCAAGGCTGTTAAGGAAAATGAATCAGGTATGTATGGTACTCTAAGACTTACAGAGCTTCCATCGACAGAATACATACCAACAACTATCGAACCGGTACTATTTGATGTAGCTAACGACAAGTTCATCGCTATCGTTGATTCACCGGATAAGATTGAATACTGGAAAGCTGCAAGCAAGTTCTATCAGGCTGGATACATTCCTGCAGACGCTGCTTCAAAGACAGAAACAGCTTCAGAATACAAGAGTGGTAGATATGCTTCAATGAACGCTCAGCTAAGTGAAGAAAAATCTTCTAACTACTGGGGCTTCAAGTGCTACGAAGGTCCTATCAAGTTCGGTAGAATTAACAGAACAAATGTTACAAACTGTGTAACAGCAATAAGCCGTACATCAAAGAATCCTGAAAAGGCTCTTGCACTTCTTGACCTTATCTGGAAGGATAGAGAACTTTCAAACCTTCTTGCTTTCGGTATCGAAGGACTTGACTATGAAGTAACAGCTAACCCAGGAACAGATGACAGATTCATTCAGGCTAACACAGGTAATGATGTTAAGTGGGCAATCTGGCACAACTGGTTAGGCCCTCTATGGGATCAGTATGACTCATCATGGAACAGAGTTGAATCTCTAATGTTCCGTAAGGAAAAGAACGAATCAGCTGAAATTTCACCAGTTATCGGTTTCTTACCAGATCTTTCAAAGTTCAAGACAGAAACTGCTATGTGTGCTTCAATCGTAACAGAGACAAAGACAATCCTTGAAACAGGTTCAATGCCGGATTACGATAAGTACTATGCTGAAATGAAGGCAAGATTTGAAGAAGCTGGTCTATATGACATAGTTGACGAATTCAATAAGCAGTACAAGGAATGGAAAAATAAATAATGAAACAGGGAAACAAGAAAAACAAAGCTTTAAGCAACTTTAAAAGAAGCTTACCGTTTTTACTTCTGGCCCTTCCTGGTGCAATTGTATTGTTTTTGTTCAGATTAATGCCGCTATTCGGTTTGGTATTGCCATTCAAAGACTATAACCCGTCATTGGGTTTCTGGAAATCAGACTGGGCTGGACTTCAAAACTTTGAATTCCTATTCAGAAGTAATGATGTAATTAACGCAACAAGAAATACACTTTTCTACAACGCTGTCGGTATTATTGCCGGCATCGTTGTGGGAGTTGGTATAGCTTTACTGTTATTTGAACTTGCAAATAAGTATGTAAAGATTTATCAGACAATTCTATATTTGCCATACTTTATTTCTTTCGTCGTAGTTGCTTTCATCATGAAAGGACTACTGGATATGGACTATGGTATATTCAATAAGATTATTGTATACTTTGGCGGCGAGAAATTGATGTGGTATAACAATCCGGAGTATTGGTTCTGGATTATTCCGATACTAAGCGTATGGAAAACGCTTGGTAACAATGTTCTTATGTACTATGCTGCTCTTATAGGTATAAGCCCTGAGCTTTACGAATCCGCAAGAATTGATGGTGCAGGTAAGCTTAAGCAGGTATGGTACATTTCAATCCCAATGATTAAGAACATAATAGTTGTACTATTCATTCTTAACATTGGTAAGATCATGTACGCAGATTTCGGTTTGTTCTACAATGTACCTCTAAATATCGGCTTATTGTATCCTGCAACCGATGTACTTGACACTTATGTATATCGTGCATTGATGACTATCGGTGATATTGGTATGTCTTCTGCAGCAGCATTCTATCAGGCAGTTGTTGGTTTTATCCTTGTAATTCTCAGCAACAGTGTTGCTAAGAAGATAGACCCTGAGAGCGGAATGTTCTAATAAGATAGAGAGGTAAATGATAGATGAAGAAAATAAAAGAATCAGCGAAAGTGGTTTCCTCCACAAGTGAGAAAATCTTTTACGTATTTACCCATATCTTTTTGATACTACTATGCTCAACAGTATTTATGTCATTCCTGTTGCTGCTTGGATCATCATTCCAGTCACAGCAGGAAATCTACCAGGCTGGTTACCGAATGATTCCGTTACAATTCTCTTTGGAGGCGTATGAAACACTATTTTCAAATCCAAAGAGCGTTATTGATGCATACGGTGTTACAATTATAACAACCGTTATTGGTACAATACTAGGTGTTTTGTTTACAGGCGGATATGCTTATGCAATTTCAAGACATGAGTTTGCATACAGAAAAGCATTTTCAGTAATCAACCTGTTCTCAATGCTATTTAACGGTGGTTTGGTTGCTACATATATTGTATATACCAGATGGTATGGTCTTAAGGATAATATATGGGTACTTATATGGCCAATGCTATATAATCCGTGGAATATCACATTGATGAAGAGTTTCTTTACAGCTCTTCCAAACTCAATTATTGAGGCTGCAAGAATTGACGGTGCGGGAGAATTACATATATTCTTCAAGTTCGTTATACCGATGTCAAAACCGGTATTCGCAACTATTGCATTATTCTTGGCACTTGTTTACTGGAACGACTTCCAGCATGTAATGCTATACATCACAGACGAGTCACTTTACAAGCTTCAGTACCTATTACAGAAGATTTTGACAGATGCTCAGTTCATGAACAGTACAGCTGCTCAGATGATGGGCGTTAATCTGGAAGTTCTGGAAATGCCTACTGAAAACTTGAGAATGGCAATGTGTGTTGTGGCAGCAGGTCCTATGATGTGTATATTCCCATTCTTCCAGAAATACTTCACAAAGGGTATTTCTCTGGGCGGAGTAAAAGAATAATCATGTAATCAAAGGATTGCAAAGAGGTAAACTAGAGAAGTCTAATCAATGATTAGACTTCTTTTTTTTGTGCAGTGGGGGTTCTTATTTATACACATAAAATCCTAAGCCGAAGATTTTCTCTGAATTTGTAAAAATAATAAAAGCACTTTTATCCGTTTCAATTATCATACGATGAAATTCCGGTATCTGCTTGTTTTTAAGGGCACAAATAAGCAAATTTTTTCGTGCTCCCGAATATGCACCGCGGGCATTTAAAATAGTAACACCCCGACGGCTGTTTTCAATAATGAGCTCCGAAATTTGCTGACCCTTATCTGTTATAACAAAAGCAAGCTTTGATGAATTTAAGTGATCTATTATGAAATTAATAATAAAGGCAGATACAAATAGTCCGAAAAGACCATATAGGGCAAGATCAAAGTTCCGTGAGATAATCAATGATACAAGTATTATAAAGCCGTCAATTATCATTAAAAGTGTTCCAATGGGGAAATACTGATACTTTGATTGTACAAGCCGTCCGATAATATCTGTTCCACCGGTGTTTGCGTTTTCGATAAAGGTAAGGGAAGCACCTATTCCAAATAAGAGACTTCCAAAAAGTGTAGCAAGAAAAATATTATGCGTTATTGGCGGGAATTCAGAAAATACCTGAACGAGTGAGGATATTACAATTACCGAAAGGATAGATTTAGCTACAAAATCCCATCCCAGACGCTTGTATGAAAAAAGCAGAAGAAAAATATTAACTAAGGAGTAGGTAATTCCGGGAGGTATTCCTATTGGGTACAAAATAGTTGCAATGCCGGAAACACCGCCGGTAACTATTCCGTTTGGAATATAAAAAAGTCCGGTAGCAACAGCGGTCAATGACATTCCGGCAAGAATAATGAAATACGATTTTATGTGCCTCATACCTGTCTCCTTATAAAAAGGACACGCATAAAACGTGCCCTTTATTACTTATTTTTTAGGTTTTATTTCCTTTTCCACAACTTCCTTTATGGTTTCACTATCTTTTGGTTTTACTTCCTTTTTGTTTGTATCCTCATTCATTTTTTTTGCCTCCGTCTTTTTACTGGTGGATTTTTTTGCGGTAGTTTTTGTGGAAGTGCTTGATTTTGCAGTCTTTTTTGCAGCTTGTTTTGTAATTCTTTCAAGGAAGCTCATAAGAGCATCAAAATTACCATTTACAGTTACTTCACCGTTTTGTGTAGCTTTCTTTAAATCAAGCTTCTTTTCAAAAATCAATTTAAGGGCGTCTGCTTGTCCAATAATTTCCACATCATTATCATAGTAATCATAAGGCTCAGCCAAAATTCTATCACCAAAATCCTCAATATAGAAAATACCAGAGCAATCTTCGTCAGTTATACAAACCTGAATAGCAAGATGCCCGTCACCTTTCTTGATTTTTGCCTTTTCTAAAATTCCTTTAAGTTCTGAAAATGTTTCAAAGTAGTTCATAATATCACCTTTCTATCATACAGTTTCTACACCTATAATTATATTCATAAAAAACTAAAATATGCATAAATTTATGAAAAAAACAAAAGCTATATTCAAAAAGAAAGGGAAGTGTAATATGAACGAAGAAGAAAAGCAAGCTGAAAGAGATGTGGCTGATATGATAACCACAAAGAACTCTCGCGGATGTATACGATGTTTAAATATAATAGGAACGATTGAAGGCCATGCGGTACTGCCTTCCGGGACAAAAACCACCAAGTATGAACATGTTATGCCGCAACTGGTTGAGGTTGAGGAAGACGAGGAAATAGACGGACTTTTAGTGCTTTTAAATACGGTAGGCGGAGATGTTGAAGCAGGCCTTGCTATTGCCGAAATGATTTCAGGGCTTTCAAAGCCTAAAGTATCGCTGGTTTTAGGCGGTGGACATTCAATTGGTGTTCCGCTGGCGGTTTCTGCGGATGTATCATTTATTGCACATTCTGCTACCATGACTGTCCATCCGATGCGAACAAACGGGGTCGTTATAGGGGTTTCTCAGAGCTTTGAGTATATGAAGCGAATGCAGGACAGGATAATTGATTTTATTGTAAGAAATTCTCAAATAGATTATGAAACATATAAGAAGCTGATGCTGACAACCGATGAAATTGCGAACGATGTAGGAAGTGTACTTTTTGGTGAAAAGGCTGTGGAGTGCGGAGTAATTGACAGGGTAGGGTCATTATCTGATGCAATGGACACACTTTACGGACTAATAGACAAAAGAAAAAAGCGAAACAATTAAGTTTCGCTTTTTTAGTTTTGTTTTAAAATCAAACGCAGCCCTGAGCCTTCATAGCTTCAGCAACCTTTAGGAAGCCTGCAATGTTAGCACCGGCAACTAAGTCGTCACCAAGGCCATATTCGTTCGCAGCCTTAACTGAAGAATCGAAGATGTTCTTCATGATTGTCTTAAGTTTTTCATCAACTTCTTCAGCTGACCATGAGTATCTCATTGAGTTCTGGCTCATCTCTAAGCCTGAAACTGCAACACCACCAGCGTTAACAGCCTTTGATGGAGCAACGATTACGCCATTTTTCTTAAGGTATGCAACAGCTTCGTTTGTTGTAGGCATGTTAGAAACTTCAACATAGTACTTGATTCCGTTAGCAACAATCTTTTCAGCTTCCGGCATATCAATTTCGTTCTGTGTAGCACATGGCATAATAATGTCAACCTTTGTGCCCCATGGCTTTTCACCAGGGAAGAATGGAACACCGAATTTATCAGCATAATCCTGAACACGGTTTCTGCAAGAAGCACGCATTTCAAGCATGTAGTTAACCTTTTCTTCTGTTGAGATACCATCTTCATCATAGATGTATCCGTCAGGACCAGAAATTGTAACTACCTTACCGCCAAGCTCGTTAACCTTCTTAACAGTACCCCAGGCAACATTACCGAAGCCTGAAATAGCGAATGTCTTACCCTTAATATCATCACCGAAGTGCTTAAGCATTTCAACTGTGTAGTAAACAGCACCATATCCTGTAGCTTCAGGACGGATTAGTGAACCACCGTATGTAATACCCTTACCTGTTAAAACGCCTGTAAATTCGTTCTTAAGTCTCTTGTACTGACCGAACATATAACCGATTTCTCTTGCACCAACACCGATGTCACCTGCAGGAACATCAAGGTCAGGACCGATATGTCTATAAAGCTCTGTCATAAAGCTCTGGCAGAATCTCATAACTTCGCCGTCAACATTACCCTGAGGATTAAAGTCAGATCCGCCCTTGCCACCGCCCATAGGAAGTGATGTCAAGCTGTTTTTAAATGTCTGTTCAAAACCAAGGAACTTGATAATACCTGAATATACATTTGGAGCAAATCTAAGGCCACCCTTGTAAGGTCCGATTGCTGAGTTAAACTGAACTCTGAAACCACGGTTAACCTGAACTTTGCCGTTGTCATCCACCCAAGGAACACGCAAAGTAATCTGTCTTTCCGGCTCAACCATTCTGTCGATAACGCCTGCTTCAACAAGGTCAGGACGCTGCTCAACAACAGGTTCGATTGTCTCTAGAACCTCTGTAACGGTCTGAATAAATTCAGGCTCGCCAGCATTTCTCTTCTTAACGTTTTCCAAAACGTCTAATAAATACTGATTTTTCATACTAAAACCTCCCATATTTTCAAAAACGACATATCACAAAAATTAATAATACACCACTTTTGTTAAACAGTATAATTATACAAAATCACGCAAAAATTGTCAATACTATCGGATTATAAAAATATTGTTTGAAAAAAATATTGTGGAATTTGCAATAGAGCGGGGGCTTTAGCAGAAAAAAAGATAAGCTATTTGACAAAAAAAGACTGAACTAAGAGCTCAGTCTTTAATGTTATCCTTCCATGTGCTTGCCAAGGAAATTTGCAGCAGCCTCTGCAAGCTTGACTTCAGTTTCTGTAGCATCCCGGCTTTCCTTTAAAACGAATATAACCGAGCCGATTGTATCACCTTCCGAAACTATCGGCACAACAACACCGGCATTATATTGGTCGATACCTTCTGCCACAGTTAGACCTGAATCAAACCCTTGTGACTGGAAAGATTCTTTTTCTACCATAAGGTTTTCAATGTCATGGCTTACTCTTCTTTCTAAAAGCTCCTTTTTGGAAAGACCGGATACGGCAATAATATTGTCACGATCGGTTATCAGGGTAGGGATACCGGCAGTTTTGTTAAGACTTTCTGCATAAGTTACGGCAAAATCCCCGAGTTCACCGATTGGTGAGTACTTTTTGAAGATAACTTCGCCATCTTTTTCTGTAAATATTTCAAGCGGGTCTCCTTCGCGAATCCTCATAGTTCTGCGGATTTCTTTTGGTATAACAACACGACCCAAGTCGTCAATTCTTCTTACAATTCCTGTCGCTTTCATATTAGAAATTACTCCTTTTGTTTAAATTTACAATTCTATTGTTCTCTTAGTGTGGAATTTTTATGTAAATAAAAAAATGGAATAAAAAGTAAAAAAAAGTCACCGATTCCGGTGACTTTAAAATCATTTTTCATAAATGCAGCGTTTTAAAACTCCTATGTATGGAAGGTTTCTGTACTGTTCGTTATAATCAAGACCATAGCCTATAGCAAATTCATCAGGAATTTCAATTCCTGAATAGTCAACCTTAACATCAACAACTCTTCGGGATGGCTTGTCAAGAAGGGTACAAATTCGCACAGTGCTTGCGTTTCGTTCTTCAAATAGTGTCTTTAGCTTATACAGTGTATTCCCGCTGTCAATAATATCTTCAACAATCAGAATATTTTTTCCTGAAACATCCCGTTCAAGGTCACGCTTAACATTGATAAATCCGTCTGAAACAGTGGATTTTCCATAGCTTGAAACCTGCATAAAATCAATTTCAACAGGCATTTTAAGCTTTCTGATCAAATCCATTGCAAAAGGTGTTGAACCTTTTAAGATGATGATAACCAGAAGAGGCTCATCATTTAAATCTTTGTTGATTTCATTTGCAATTCTAGTTACAGTTTCGCTGATTTGTTCTTCGCTAACCAGTATTTTTTCTACATCTTTATGCATAGTTTATCTCCCAATCTTTACTTTTAATGAAAGTTTTGGAATTACCTTTGCGCGTCCTAAAGCGATAGCAATAGGAATGGTTATGGCACAGTCTAAAAGGTGGTGTACAAATGTTCCGGAAAGGGCAATCACTGCAGCAGAAGTTGCTAATTGTCCTGGAACAATAAGTGGAGTAAGTGCAAATACGACAATTCCTTCAGAGAGTGCATGGAGTACAGCAGTTATCAAGATAATAAGGTAAATATTAAACTTTTTATCTTGTATCATTTTGCAACCTACCAAAGCAAACAACAGGTGAGTTGCTGCGCGCATTACAACAATAATTGAGTTTGGAGCAGGGATTGTCATGAAAAATCCTATACAACTTCCGATAACTGTCATAACTGCAACCCAAGGGCTAACAAGCATTGCCAGAAGGGTTGGTGTATGTGAGCCAACTGTCAGTGTAAAGAATGGCAATACAAGTTTAACTGGTGAGTATGTAATTAAGATTGAAAGAGCGGTCAAAATTGCCGCAAGAACCATTTCCCGTGTTTTCTTGTTCATCTTGTGTAAGTCCTCCTCATAAGTTCAAAAAATTATTTATTATTTTTTCAGCATCAGGGGTAAGCCCTGATGTTATATAATAATTAAGACCATATACATTTCCGTGTTTTCCCGGTGCAATCAGGTTAGCAACCGAAATGATTTCGCCCTCTTTTGACCGTGAAATACAATCAAGCTCGGAAGGCATAACTGCTTCTAAAAGCCCGATTGGTTTTCCGCGACAGATTTTTATTGTGGTTTCAAGTCCATTATAAATGGGAACAGAAGTGTCAACAACGGCCCATTCCTGTTTGCCTTCGGCACATTCAATATCTTCACACTTGCCGTCAAAGGCTTTAATAATGCTTTGAAATCCATCCAGAATACCAAGAACAGGTACATTCACAAGAATCGCTTCGCGTATCATTCGTACAGCCTGGTCAGAATACTCAGATACAATAAGCTTTTCGCAGTTGGCAAGAGTCCCTGAAAAAATAACAGGGATGCCAAGACCGGCAAGATAGTCGAAAGTACCTCTTTCTCCTATATAAAATATCATATTGGATTTACCTCTCTTTGCTGAAAATCAGTCTTGAAAAAAAGTATCAGCCATGGTATAATTATAACACACAAATGCACTAATTTCAAGGGGGCAATTATGAAAGTATTGATTGTTTCAGTAAAAACAGGATATGGTCATCATTCTACAGCTAAGGCTATTATTGAGTATCTTACTGACAAGGGTGTAACCTGTGAAATGCTTGATACATTTGAATATATAAATCCACTACTTGCGGATTCTATAGATAACGGATATATGTTCTCAACAAAGTATTTTCCTGAAACCTATGGAAAAGCTTATGACATGTTTGACAGACATGATGAAAAATGGGATAAACACTCACCGGTAGCAGTTCTGTCAAAATTAGTTTCACATAAATTGAAAGATTATATAACCGATTACGCACCGGATGTTATAATAGGTACTCACTCATATGCCTGCATGATGATGACATATCTGCGTGAGAAAAAGATTGTGACCTGTCCACTGGTGGGAATAATAACTGATTTCACAGTGCATCCGTTCTGGGAAAGTACAGAGCTTGATTATTATGTTATTCCAAATGAGCTTTTGAAAAACAGAGCAAGAAAAAAAGGTATACCTGATGAGAAGATTTTACCTTTAGGAATCCCGATAAGAAAGCAATTTTCAACAAAAATCTCAAAAGAAGATGCAAGGAAAGTTCTTGGAATAGAGAACAAAACTACTTTCCTGGTTATGATGGGTTCTATGGGTTTTGGAAATATTGTAAAGGACCTTCGTGCCATTGATGATTTTGATGCAGATTTTCAGATTTTATGCGTATGCGGAAAAAATGAAAAGATGAAAAAGGAAATTGAAGCAATTAAATGGAATAAAAAGGTTATACCATTTGGGTTTGTGGATAATGTAGATATGATGATGGATGCATCTGACCTTATAATTACAAAACCGGGGGGACTTACTTCTTCAGAATTTCTTGCGAAAAATATTCCTGCAATTATAATGAACCCTATTCCCGGTCAGGAAAATCGCAATACTGAGTTTTTAGTAAATAACGGTGCCGCAATTATGGTTACAGACACCTTTTCCCTTGATGAGGCACTTTTTGAAATGATGGAAAGCCCGGTAAGAATGGAGCTTTTGAGAAAAAGTGTTGAAGTTTTAGGAAAACCAAATGCCACAAAAGAAGTATGCCAATTTGTAATGAACCTGGCAAAAGGAGAGAATTAATGGCGGAAATGGAAAACAAGCTGCCCCAGGCTTTTCTTACCAGAATGAAGGATATGCTGGGTGACGAATATGATGAATTCATTTCGGCATTTGATAAAGAAAGCCCATATGTTGGAATGCGAATAAGTGCTTTAAAGACTAAAGCTGAAGAAGCGGTTTTTTCTGAAATAGGCGATGCAGAACAAGTTTTGTGGTGTAAAAATGGGTACTATACAGATAAAAAAACCATTTCAGGAAAGCACCCGTATCATGTTGGAGGTCTTGTGTATTTCCAAGAGCCATCGGCTATGCTTACGATAGAAGCACTACCGATAAAAGAGGGCGATTTTGTTCTTGATTTGTGTGCCGCACCTGGAGGAAAGGCAACACAGGCTGCAGAAAAGCTTGGCGGAACAGGGCTATTGGTAGCCAATGAAATAATCCCGAAAAGAGCGTCAATATTAGCTGAAAATATTCAGCGAATGGGAATTAAAAATGCCATAGTCACCAATGAATCGCCGGAGAAACTTTCTGCAAAATATACAAATTTTTTTGATAAGATTATTGTTGATGCTCCATGCTCGGGAGAGGGTATGTTTAAGAAGGAACCTCAGGCGGTTACCGAATGGAGTGAAGAACATACAATATCCTGCGGACAGAGACAAAAGAATATATTAACTTCGGCGTTTAAGATGTTAAAGGGTGACGGGTATCTTGTTTATTCAACTTGCACTTTTGCACCTTGTGAAAATGAAGAAGTAGTT
>JAZNWI010000243.1:0-4741 GCA_045593305.1 Clostridia bacterium
TACCTTGTTGATATCTGTGAAAAGGGTGCGATAGAAGCATCAAAAATTGCAGGAAGAACACTTAGCAAGGTTTACAAAAAGGTTGGCTTTGTTCAGTAATTTGAGGTAGAAATATGCATACATCAGAAATAATTTTTCTTATTCTAACCTTTGTGGTGGCGTTCGCATTCACATTTGCGACAACACCGATTGCATACAGGCTTGCATTTAAAATCGGAGCAATAGATGTGCCGAAAGATAAAAGACGAATGCATAAAAAACCTATACCGAGAATTGGCGGAGTGGCTATCGTTTTCGGGTTTATGGTTGCAATATGTTGTTTTGGCAGAATGAACCGTGAGCTTACTGCAATTTTAGTAGGAGCGGCAATTATCTTCGTTATGGGAATTGTGGATGACTGCAAAAATCTTGACGCAAAATTCAAGTTTTTGATTCAGATTTTGGCGGCACTGGTGGTTATGATTGGCGGAAATATCCGCATAACAGTATTTACTAACCCGAACATTTTTTCGGACAACCCATACCTTGTACTTCCTTGGTGGCTTTCAGGAATTGCTACAATTGTATGGATTGTGTTCATCACAAATGCGGTTAACTTTATTGACGGACTGGACGGTTTGGCTGCAGGGGTTTCTGCCATAATGTCGGTAAGCCTTGTATTTATCTCAATTCGTGTGGGCGAATACTGGGTTGCCGTTGTGGGACTTGCCCTGATGGGTGCCTGCTTCGGATTTTTGCCATTTAACTTTAACCCGGCGAAGATATTTATGGGGGACAGCGGCTCAACATTTTTAGGATTTATTCTGGCATCCCTGTCGGTACAAGGCGTATTTAAAAGTTATGCCATTATTTCCTTTGCAGTACCTCTTTTGATTTTGGGACTTCCGCTATTTGATGCGATGTTTGCCATGATAAGAAGAGTTTATCACGGAAAAAACCCTATGTCCGCAGACAGAGGGCATCTCCATCACAGACTCATTGATATGGGCTTTTCACAAAAACAGACTGTATTCATCCTGTATGCAATAAGCGGTGTTTTAGGAATAACCGCTGTGCTTTTAGCAGAATACGGAAGCATGAGAGCACTTGTTTTGATGATAGCAGTTCTTATATTTATTGTTGTAATGGGAAGACTTCCAAAAGGACCTTTTGCACACGATAATGAAGAAAAAGAAATAGAAGATAAAGAAGAGTAAAAGAACGGCTTTTGCCGTTCTTTTTTTGTAAAAATTAACAGATTGTAAAGCTTTGTCGAAAATTGTTGACACAATTTTGAATGGGCAATATAATAAAGGTAGAAAATGTTTTTATGGAGGAGAAAAAAGTGATACAAAAATCCTTTCAAGGTGTTGGCGAAATCCCTCAGGATATAGAAAAATTGTTCTCACCGGGAGGACAATTCAAGGAATTTTTGATGATGTACCAAAGTGCAGTAAAGGAAGTTAAAACCAAATTCGAGATTTTAAATGACGACTTATCGGTTACATATAACAGAAACCCGATTGAAGCCATAAAATCGCGAATTAAAACACCGGAGAGCATTGTTGCAAAGATGCAGAGAAAAGGCATTGACATAAACATGAACTCACTTATGTACTACATTGAGGATGTTGCAGGAATACGCGTAATCTGCTCCTTTATTGACGATATTTACGAAGTGGCAAATATGCTGATTTCTCAGGATGATATAAAGCTTTTAAGCGTTAAAGACTACATAAAAAATCCAAAACCTAACGGATACAGAAGCTATCATATGATTGTGGAAGTGCCGGTGTTTTTCGCAAACCGCCGTCAGAATATGAAGGTGGAGGTACAGCTTCGAACAATTGCCATGGACTTTTGGGCAAGCCTTGAGCATAAAATGAAGTATAAAAAGGATATAGAAGGCTCAGAAGAGATTGTAGCAGAGCTTAAAAGATGTGCCGACAACATTGCCGAGCTTGATAAAAAAATGCAGGATATAAACGAGGGAATTTCTAATTTACAAAAGTAAAAACTGTGCATTCCAAAAGGGAGTGCATAGTTTTTTTAGTATGAAACCCTGTTTTTTGTGATACAATACACTATATAAGCGCAAAAATATGTCAAAAAAATAACAAATTATCCAAAATGGTTAACATAATACTTGACTAAAGCAAATTTTGGTGGTAAAATATGTAATTACAAACATATGAGAGGATGGTACTTTATGGAGAAAATAATACTTGGCTTAAGCTTTTTAGGGGCAATCGTTGCTCTTTGCTTTGCCGGAATAAGAGCGAAAAAGGTATTAGGCTTTTCAGAAGGAACAGACACAATGAGAAAAATTGCAACCTTTATAAAGGAGGGTGCAAATGCATATTTAACACGCCAATACAAGGTGGTTTCCATCTTCTTTGCGTGCATGTTTGTGATTCTGTTTATTTTATCACAGTTTAATCTTTTGAATAAGTTTATTCCATTTGCATTTATAACAGGCGGTCTTTATTCAGCCCTTGCCGGATTTTTCGGAATGAAGATTGCTACAAACGCAAACTCAAGAACTGCAAATGCGTGCCGGGAAAATCTTAATAAGGGACTTAATGTAGCATTTTCAGCAGGTTCAGTTATGGGCTTTACAGTAGTAGGCCTTGGACTTTTGGATGTATCAGTATGGTACGCACTTTTAAGATTTTTATTTAACTGTGATGTTACTACTACTGCGACAACAATAGTTATGTTCGGTATGGGTGCATCTTCAATGGCACTTTTTGCAAGAGTTGGCGGCGGTGTATTCACAAAAGCAGCTGATGTTGGTGCAGACATAGTAGGTAAAGTTGAAGCGGGAATCCCTGAAGACGACCCAAGAAACCCTGCAGTTATCGCAGATAATGTTGGTGACAATGTTGGTGATGTAGCAGGAATGGGTGCTGACCTTTACGAATCATACTTTGGTTCAATCGTATCTGCATGTGCACTTGGTGTTGCAGCATTTAACGATCCAAAGGCAATGGGCGTTCCGCTATTATTGGCAGTTTTGGGAATTTTTGCTTCCCTTATCGGTACTTTCTTTGTAAGAACTGGTGAAAAATTTGACCAGAAGCTTCTTTTAAAGGCACTATCTAAGGGAACAACAGTAAGTTCAATTATCGTTGCAATTGGTGCATTCCCGATTGTCTGGTATGTTTTAGGAAAAGAAAATATTTCACTTTATATAGCAGTTTTATCAGGTCTTGTAGCCGGAGTTTTAATTGGTCAGGCAACAGAGTATTTCACTTCTGACACATATAAGCCGACAAGAAAGCTTGCAGGTGCATCAGAAACAGGTCCTGCTACAATCATTATAAGCGGTATGAGCCTTGGAATGTTGTCAACAGCCCTTCCAATCATAATTATCGCAATCTGTATTTTAGTAGCATACTTCACAGGCGGCGGAGATACTGCAACAGGCCTTTACGGAATCGGTCTTGCAGCAGTTGGTATGCTTTCAACGCTTGGAATCACTCTTGCAACAGACGCTTATGGTCCGGTTGCAGATAATGCCGGTGGTATTGCACAGATGGCTGAGCTTGACGAAGAAGTACGCGAGCGAACAGACGCTCTTGATGCACTTGGTAACACAACAGCAGCAACAGGTAAAGGCTTTGCTATCGGTTCTGCAGCTCTAACAGCTCTTGCACTTATGGCATCTTATGTTGACAGTGTAACAAAGGTAGCACCAAACTTCACATTTGATATGTCACTTATGAATCCACCTGTTTTGGTAGGACTTTTAATCGGCGGATGCTTGCCATTCGTATTTGCAGCACTTACAATGGAATCAGTTGGCCGTGCAGCACAGAGTGTTGTTAAGGAAGTAAGAAGACAGTTCCGTGAAATCAAGGGAATTATTACAGGTGAAGCACAGGCAGATTATGCATCTTGCGTTGACCTTTGTACAAAGGCAAGTCTTCACGAAATGGTACTTCCTACAATTATTGCGGTTGTAGTTCCTGTTGTTACAGGTCTTATTTTAGGACCAAATGGTGTTATAGGCTTGCTTGCAGGTGCAACTGTAACAGGATTCTTAATGGCAATTCTAATGTCAAATGCCGGCGGTGCCTGGGATAATGCTAAAAAGTATATCGAAGGTGGCTTCGGTGGCGGAAAGGGCAGTGAAAATCACAAGGCGGCAGTTGTTGGCGATACAGTTGGTGACCCGTTCAAAGACACATCAGGCCCTGCAATCAATATCTTAATAAAACTTTTATCCACAATCTCAATCGTGTTTGCAACTCTTGTGGCAAACTTTCACTTATTTGGATAAATTGTATAAAAAATACCTACCTTATGGCAGGTATTTTTTTGTTGAAAAAAGGAAAAAAATATGATACAATAGATGTGTATAGGTGTTTTGAGAAAAATGCCTAAACAGGCTTTGTCTTTTTCATATAAAACCTTATTGATAACAGAGGTCATATATAGAAACATAAATACACATATAAGCACAACATAAGGAGGAAAATATGGATATTTTTTCTGTATTAACATTGATAGGCGGTCTTGCCCTGTTCCTTTTTGGAATGGAGTATATGGGAGATAACTTAAAAAAACTTTCAGGAGGACAGCTTGAGTCAATTTTAGGAAAGCTAACATCAAACAGATTTAAAGGATTTCTTTTAGGACTATTGGTTACTGCCATAATCCAGTCATCATCTGCAACAACTGTAATGCTTGTTGGTTTTGTGAACTCAGGAATTATGACCCTTTCCCAGACTATTGCAACAATTATGGGTGCAAATGT
>JAZNWI010000244.1:0-7980 GCA_045593305.1 Clostridia bacterium
TGTTTCTCTTTTAAATATGCTTCAAATTCTTTTCTCTTAATTAAGCTTTTACTTCCAATCTTTAATATAAAAGGACAACCTCGCTCCTTTAATAATCCTCTTATAGCAGAAACTCCAATGTTTGAATAGGCTGATGCTTCTGGTATGGTTAAATTAATTTTTTTCCACACAGGTATTTGAGTTTTAATTTCCTGTATTTCCAAAACCATCATTCCTTTCTTAGTTTACTTCACGATTTCTGCTATACCAGACTCAACAAGTACGCAAAATCTATGCAATTGTTTTATGTTAATTGTGTACTTACTTAGTCATTTCTTATTCGGAAACTTATCTTTGCAAAGTATCTTCATATATATTATACCTTTATTTTCACGAAAGACAACGAAACTGAATTTTTAGATATGTGAGAATTATCTTGTACGTGTATTTTCCTTTTTAGAAATGGGTATATCTTCCCTGTACTTGGCTGCTTCTTCGTCAACATATCTGACTATCTCGGTTAATTTATTGAGGTACTTTTCACAAGGCCTGTGACCTGCTTTAAGTTCGCTTCGGACATAGTTGCTGTATTTTTTAACTGTTGCGGTATTTTCAATGAGACACTGTCGTTCTCTATTTAAGGCTTCTATTTTCACTTCCACATCCCTTTGCTTTTCAATAGCTTTAAGTGCCTTAATTGTGGCGTAAACCATAACAAAAATACTTCTGGTACTCCGCAGCAAGTATTGCGCATCATAAAATGACTTCACTGCCGCACGTCTGTTATCATACTCTTTGCCGATTTCATATTTAAGCCTGTTTTGCAAGTCCGGTAGCTCTTCCCAAAATGTGCCACTTAGTTCTCTATACCTTTTCCAAAATTCTTGACGCTCGCTCCATGATAATTGAACATTGTTTTCAATGTGGTTTATCAGGTTGTCAAGTCCGTCTTGCATTGCCTCTACATCAATGTTCTCTCCAAATATCTGTTTTTTGAGCTTATATCCTTTCTCGGATATATCATCAAGTTCATCACAGGAACAAGCCGAAATATAAAACACAGCATTATTTAAAATGGTATTATTACTTTCCATTATACTATCAACAGTTTGCTCTACCAACTCATTTAATGCTTCTGTAGAGTTTTCAACAATGGAATCAATCCCATTCAAAATCATATATTTTGTATCCATTAGCTGATCAATTTGTTTTTCAAGTTCTCGTCTTTCTTTTTTATGTTGTTCTATGTACTTATAACCTTTCATAGCAATTGTATCAACTTCAGTTTCAACTAATTCCTTTTGAGCCATAATCTCTTTTGTTCGTTTTATCAACTTTTGTTGACGGTGGAATTCTTTTGATTCCGTATGTTTTTCATGATTGTCCATTATAACTCGTTTCAAACCGTGTTTTTTCAACACCTCTTCCATAATGCTGTCCAAATCGTGTTTCCAATCCTCAAACGAATCAAATCCCATTTCCTTTAAACAACGATTAAAAGCGACTTGTACCTCAGGGCCTTGCTTATTTTGAAAACATAATGGTACAAAGGAAGAATGTAAGTGTATGGTGCCGTGTACAGTGTCATAAGCATCTTTAGATACTTCATCTACATGTATTACCTTATCACCCCAAACAAGTTGCTTGTATCTGTTTTCAGCAATATACTGGCATTCCAATAGCATATCCGAAATTTCATTCCTGCTATCACTTGTCTGTCCTAACGAACCATATCCTTGTTCAGGATTTCCAATCTGCCATATTATTTCTCGGATGGGTGGCCTTCCTTTTTGGTCAATAACATTTTGGCTTGCTCGTGCTTTTTTATCCAGTGCTCGCTGGTATTCAAGGTACGTACTGCAAGAATACTTTACATCAAGACGCCTGTCTTTACGTTTTTGTCTCCCGTTAAAATCCTCAAACGCAGGTTGCAGATATTCTTGATAAATATCCTCAACAGTACGGCGAGAGATAACCTTATTATACTGACTAAGAGACGGATCAACATTATCAAGGTGTTTGCGATATTTATTATCGAGATTGTGTCGAGCATTCGGAGTACCGATGCGTTGCATAATAGATGGCATAAATATTCTCCTTTCAAAAGAAAAACAATAATTTAAAAAATATTGTGGAGTTTCAACGTGTACCATGTTGACGCAATGGTGAAGGTGTCATACATTATGCTTCGCACAATCCTTGACATCTTCTATTGCTCTCTCCGAGGGCTCCTCCAGAGGGTGCGGGTGCTTCGCACTAAATGAAATGCATTTCTATGTATATTATACCGAAAAAGGTTTAAGAGACAACAAAACATGAGAAAAACTTTTTTTAATTAAAAACAAATAAAAAAAACGCAAGACAAAATCTTGCGTTTTTTTTGTGATTTCTTTCAAATGTCTTTCAGAAAGTAGTCTTATTGAAGTTCTACGCCGTAACCACCGGTGATAAATCTTCTAAGTGTGATAACGTCCTTAACGTTTACTTCTGTATCTTCATTTGCGTCACCAGGTGTGTAGCTTGGAGCAACTTCTACTACAACATCATCTGTATAACTTACAGGAACACTGATTAATGTAGCGCCTGCTTTGCTACTTGAAATGTAAAGTGTCATGTCAGTTGTTTTTTCAGGACTCTTTGGATATACATTGAATGCTACGCTTGTTGATGCTGCTGTTTCCTGATTGATGTAGTAAATTTCAGTATCCTTTGTTGGAAGACCACTACCTTCAACCATAATAACACCGTAATGCTCATTTGCAGTTGCTCCGCTATAAGTTACGCTAAGTCTGTCAGAACCTGCATACACATTTTCAATTGCTTCGTCTTCGTCGAGGTTCTTTTCAGCTACCTCTACTGCAGTCTCGCCTGCATATGGAGTAATTACAACATCCGTAGCCGTTCCGATGTCATAAAAACCGCTGATTGTTTCATCAGCTGCCATTGCAGTTGTGCTGATTAGCGATGCTGCCCCCATTGCTTATACTAAGGTAATAATTTTTCTTTTCTTTTTTTATCCCTTTCTTTCCTTATATTTTAATTCAAATTTTGAATTCTGATTTTGACAGGTGAATTGGGCATTGTATCAATACCCAATCTGCCTGTTGTATAATAAAACCTTAAAACTCTCTTTTATACTTATCCTATTATACATATTTTATATACACAAAGGAGAAATAGGGGGCTTAAAAAGCCATAAAAATGTAATTTGGCACTCGACACGGGGTATCCTGTAATGATAATTACTCATCAAGAAAGAAGTTATCTTGTGCCTGCTTTTTCATAGGATATACAAGAGATGTTGTTAAGGTTTCATTATTAAATTTATCAGGAAATGCTACACATACATATAAATACTAAGTATATTTTAATAAAAGAGGAACTTTAGTATGCGTAGCATATACCTTTTTGTGTATAATCCGCCTTATACAAACCCAAATGAACTATAAAATAATATCAAGCATTTCCATAAGGTTATCTATGCGATAATCACACAAATCACCTACGCCTGCCTGGTCAATATTTCCGCCGGAAATGCCCACACATGAAAATCCTGCAAGTTTGATTGATACAACGCCTGCTGATGAATCTTCGATTCCAAGCACCTTGTGGCGTCTTTCAAAAGGTATTCCAAGACCTACTCTTGCGGTTTCGGCATAAAGCCAAGGATGTGGCTTTGGTGCAAGCTCGCCAAGTGTTCCTGTCTGACCTTTACGAAGTGCATAGCCTGCTGTGATTATAGAGTCATAAAAATCAACAGGATCACCCATATCAAGTTGTTTAAATGCAGAAATGATTTCAGGCATAGCCTTTTCGTATAGCCCTGATGTTACAAGACCGATTTTGATGCCTTCTTTTTTAACCGTTGTCAAGAATTCCTTTAGGTTTGGTGCAGGAGTGAACGCATCCTGTTTACCTCTTCCTTTTAGAATTTCGCTCATTTCATAATTTACAATTTCAAAATAATACTGTCTTGCAAGTTCCAAACTTGAACCCTTAGCATACTTATCAATCATATACTGAAGATGTTCGGAAACAGAGTGGCCTGAAATAAATGGCTCGTCTTCTGCTTCTTTTTTGAAGCTCGAATTTCCCAAAAGCCTTGCAGTTGTCTGCTCAATTACCCACATCCAAAAACTTTCACTATGTACTGATGTTCCATCTAAATCCATAAGTATCGCTTCTGCTTTTGGTTCAAAATGTGTTTCGTGCATTGGGTATATTGCAGGATAACCCATTCCGCTTTTTACATAGCAAAATTTCTTGTCATCAAATTCAACTATATCAATTTTTTTATCAGATGGCGTTAAAATTCTTTTAACGCCATCTTTACCTTGTTCAAAAAAGTCACTGTTCGCTATTTCGTTCATTGTCATTATCCTTTTAATTTAATAGTAATTATCTTATGCTTTGTGATTTCCACCGTCATTTTTCCATCACTTATTTCAACATCCCTGATTTTTTCTTCGTTCATTTTGACAATTTCTGCTGCTGTAACAGGCAGATTGATTTCGATATTTGCTGTAACATCATCATCTGATTTGTTCCAAAGTCTAACAATATATCCGTCTCTCTTCTGCGCACACTTAATCGCAGCTACAACGATCTTGTCATTATCTACACTAATAAATGAATTTTCACATGGAAGTTCTCCACTAACAGGTACTCCCTGAATAGCTTTCATTCCTACCTTGAAATCGTATGCCATTTCCTGAACTTTGCCATCTTCCCAAGTGCCTGTATGCGGATAAATAGCATAGTTATACTCAAGCTCACCGAAGGAATGAAGACCTGTATATTTATCAAATTCTTCAGGTGTCATATCAGGGTTTGCTGTCATATACGCTCTTTGTGTTCTTAAAAGTGTAATTGCAATGGTTCTGTGCTCATCATCACGGATTTCATATTCGCGAAGTCCACCAGAGAAGAATGCAAGACCGTTTTTGCCGTCTGAAACACCGCAGAAGTTCTGCATCGGATGACATGGTGCAAATGGTTCCACATTATCAAGCATTTTCTTGTGTCTTATGCTTCTTTCTTCAACTGCAAACGCTGATTCTGCATAATCTGTGTCGGTCATAATTCCTGACGGGAAATTAACGTACAGCTTATGGTCACGTGCTTTATTTGTAAGCTTTGTATGCACTTTTAAATACGGGCATCCTTTTTCTAGGGTCAATTCATACATGATCGGCATTATCACTGTTTCACGTAGTCTATCTCTACCATCAAGTGTAGCTGCTGCAGGTATTTCCATCTCCATTTCCACCTTAAATGTCGCACGTAGAGATGAATTTTCCTTTAGTATGATTTTTGCATTCAATCCATGGCTTGTGATCATAGGATTCCTTACAGGAGTAATATATTTGTGTGCAGAGCCCACTTGACCTTCATCGGTGAAATAATGCATATTTTCAAACAGCTTACCGGTTGTTTTATCAAGCATTGAAAATGTTCCATTTGAATTAAGTACAATCTTCAAATATTCATTTTCCAAAATTCCTGCATCATTTCCTATAAACTTTCTATCTTCAAGATATTCTGTTTTATAAACAAATTCCGGTTCACGAAGTCTTAATGCGTAAGTGTTATATCCAAGCATAGGAATATCAACGCTCAAAAGTATTCTTCTGCGAACCGCTGAGAATGCTGTTGCAGTGTCGTACTTTCTTTCAACACTCATCTTAATGTTTTCTGCTGATAGTTCTACAAAATCAACCTTGTTTCCATCCTTATCAATAATATCATAGAACAACATGCCTGCATCAGCACCACCACCAACTCCAACAGAATCATTAAGTCCTGCAAGAGAAATGTTTTTTGGTAAGTCAAGAACCACCTCAACTACCGCTTTTCTTCTTTGCGCTAATGTATTAAAAATTATTATTGTAAAATCTGTGTCACTATTAAAATCTTTTGCAGTATTTATCTTTGAGAATAGGCTAACCAAGCTTCTTCCCATAACTTCCTCTGATACTGTTTTTGCAACGGAGAAACCATAAAGAGCGTCATCATGAGCACGGTCAACTGCACAACCAACAATACTGTCATGTGCGTGATTTGCAAGAAGACCTTTCCATGCTCTTTTCAAATTCTCGAACGGATATTCTGCACCATAGGCTGATGCAAATGTAGCTAAAGGTTCTGCTTGATTTATTAGATTCGTTTCTGCAATTTCATTTATTAATTTTAGCTTAACACGGGATGCATGAGTAACTCCGTACAATCCGCTCCAGCTACCAAGGTCAACCGCTTCATATCTCAGCTCACCTTTGTGTACATGCAAGTCTTTATCTTCATTCTCAGAAATAATGGTATCCATGTATGAATCCATATCATCCTGAACAATTTCAATATCTTCTGATATATCATTCATTGCCTTTACCATTTCTGAATGAAATGGATGCGGTTCTGCATTATCTTCCATGTTAAGTGCAAGAAGGTGGTCACCTATTTTATACTGCATTGACTGGTCAGTAATATTTTTAAGTGCCTTTTTAAGTCCTTCTTCTGAGCGATCAAAGCAAGGAGTATCAACGGTCTGTTTTATTGCCTTCTCATATAAGACACTATCACATAAATGCACTGGGACATTTTTCTTGTCATAGCTGTATGTTAAATCTTTTGTTCCTTTTCCAAGAGCAATGAGATCATACACATAAAAATACCAATTTGTTCTTGTTACTTCATCAAATGTTTTATGTACATAAATCTGTGTTCCATCCTTTGCTTCCCACTTGAAAAGCGGAGGAAGTTCATATTTATTAGTTCCTCGATAGAACATAGCAGTCTTTATACCAAAACCTTCATATATCTGTGGTAGCTGACTGGTTTGTCCATATCCTGTTGCGGTATAGCCTGCATGCATAGCCCCGCCATATTCCTTTGCCATTTCAGTTCCCATTTGGAGATTTCTGATCAAGGCTTCCGGTGCAACTGTGTATGTTTCAGGCAAAGTGTACCAGTTAACGATAAATAGCTTTTTCGCTTCGATTAAGCTCTTTACCTTCTCCTTCATTTCAGGACGTACTGTGAAATAGTCCTCTAAAACAATAGTACCGCCGTCTAAAATAAAGGAATTATACTCAGGGTCCTTGTCCAAAATATCAAGAATGGAATCAATAAGGTCCATAAGCCTTAGCTTGGACTGCTCTGCGGTATGTCGCCATTCCCTGTCCCAATGTGTTCCTGTTATTACGTGCATTTTCATTTTCTTTGCCATAGTTTTGTCTCCTAGTTTTTTATATTATAAAATGATATAAAGCATTTCCATAAGTACGCTAATGTTACAAGACCGATTTTAACAGCTTCTATTATATCACCTCAACTGTATAAATTTTGCCCTTGCCTACCTTAACTGAAATTATGTTGTCCTTTACGTCAAGGTCTTCTCTTACCTGTCCGTCCAAACGGATGCTTCTTGCTGACTTTGCGTCAAAACCAAGGCTGATGCTGCCCTTGATTTCCTTTTCGGTTGGGTTATATACACGAATTAAAACTGTATCGTCATCAGACTTTGTAACAGAACTCAAAATCAGGTTGTCGCCCTCAATAGTTACAAAGCTGTTTTCTACGCCAAATATACCCTCTTGCTTACCAAACTGGCAAACCTTAAGCGGTGCATTAAATGCCAAAGCTTCATCATAAAGCTTTGCCTTTTCCCACTTATCTGTATGTGGCATAAACGCATAGCGGTATGTAAATTCACGAAGTGACTGTGAACTTTCATCCCCCGGGTATTCCATCCATAGTCTGTTGTCACAGGCGATACGAAGTCTTGTTCCGCGAACCAAGCCCATTGCGATTGTCTGGTCTTCCGAGTCTTCCAAGATTTCATAATCCTTTGTTGCATCGGTTAGAACTGCAAAACCGTTCTTATTGTCAGCCAAGTCACACCATAGCTGGAATGGATGACGAGCAAGCTCTGTACCTCTGACATCGCCGTCAACAGATGGTCTTACAGGGAATTCTGTTACCATAAATGAGCCTTCTGCCCATGTC
>JAZNWI010000245.1:0-1741 GCA_045593305.1 Clostridia bacterium
CCTACTCCACCTTTACCGCTTACAACACCGATTACCTTTTTAACGGAGCTTCCGTCCATTAAAGGTGCAAGTAAGCTTTCTTTTTCTCGTGATGCGCAGTTTGCAGAGCAACTTTCGCAGTTATGTGAACAACTTTCACTCATTATTTTGTCCTCCCTTTAAGTGATTTGTTATTTTCCTATACAATTATACCCCTTTGATATTCTTTTGTCAAACTATTTTGCATATCTATCCCAAAGATACGGATTTATACCGAACATATCGCATATTTGCTTGTATTCAGTTTTAAATTTTTCCGTTTCTTTGGTTGATACCTTATCCTTTTTCACAGCACGGATAAGCACATTTTTCGGTGTTTCCTCAGGGTCAATAAGCTCCAGCGCATTTACTTCGTAGCCGTTTATTTCAAGCACCCTGCATCTTAGTGCATCAGTTAAGCTATCCGCAAATTTTTGCTTTAATATGGAGTGTTTCATTAGGACATCAGTAACTTCGCCTGTTGGCTTTAGCTGACCCATCATTTCATGATGACAGCATGGTGTTGACATAATAACACGGGATTCAGAGTCTATACCTTTTGCAAGCACAATATCTGTTGCAATGTCGCAGGCATGAAGAGAAACCGTAAGGTCCGGTGCTCTTTTAATTTTAAAGTCATTTATATCGCCACAGATAAAGTTAAGCCCTGTGTATCCAAGCTTTTCTGCAACATCACCACAGTATTTAATAACATCTTTTTTAAGGTCTACGCAGTCCATTTGAACGGCTAAACCCTTTATTTTTGTAAAATAGTAGTAAATCGCAAAGCTTAAGTAACTTTTACCGCAACAAAGGTCCAAAATATATAAATCATCGCCTTTGATAATGTCCTTTTCCACATCAGATACAAGCTCTAAAAAGCGGTTTATCTGACGGAATTTTGAGCGCTTTTTATCAAAAATTCGTCCGTTTTTGTCCTGAACACCAAGAGCAATTAAGAAATCAACAGGCTCACCATCCGGAATAATGTAGTTCTTATCTCGGTTGTTTTTTTCTACTTTAACTTTATTCTGCGTATCCTTTTTTATCTTATCAATAACTGTGATTTTATCCTTTTTTGATACCTTAACTTCCGCATCTCCCTGGGTTGTTATGATATTAACTTGCTTATATAAGGCAGGTACCAGTTCTGATATCTTCGCTACGGCTTCCTTTTCAGGAATGTTCTTTTGGATAGCCTTGCCGTCCGCCATAAAGCTTTCTAAAGCAAGGTAAACTTCACCTTTTATCTCAATGAGCCGTCCTGTCGTGCGCAAAATTTCCTTGTCTGTGCTTTTGCTTAAAACAAGCTTTTTTAGTATTCTGTTTTCAATAACATAAGAAATTACATTTTGCATGCCTTATGTCTCCTTACTTCTTTTCAATGTATATAAAATCAGAGTTTTCCGGGCCTGTGTCTTCATTTTCAACAATCAGTACCCTCGCACCTTCGTATGTAAAAATGTGATGCCATACGCCTTTTGGAACATTATATAGCTTGTGTGGTTTCATTTCAAGCTTATTGAGTTCTTCGCCAATAATCAAGGTTGCTTTGCCCTCCAAAAGCACAAACACTTCATCACTTTCGTTGTGGCGTTCTATTTTTACAAAGTTTTCCTCTGAAAACTCTTCTCCAAAGTTAAGATATGCAACTCGCCAAGCGCCAAACCGCATAGCAGTTTTGTAGTCTTCACCTGTGTAGTCATATATCTCAACGCCAAAT
>JAZNWI010000246.1:0-4900 GCA_045593305.1 Clostridia bacterium
TCTGTAAATAGTGTTTCCCATATTCCGTCAGCTAAAACTTCGTCATAGTCTTCGCCAAGATATACATCAATTGCATTATCACGGTCTGCTCTTCTAACGCTATCCTTAAACGGAAGATTTAGTACCTTGTCACTCTGGCGAAGATGCCAGTAGTCAGCTTTACCACCTGCCAAGCGTGTGCAGTGAATTCTTGACTGCTGTCCTGCACCAACACCAATAGCCTGTCCGTCCTTTGCATAGCAAACAGAGTTTGACTGTGTGTATTTTAGGGTGATTAATGCAATAATAAGGTCGCGTTTTGCGTCTTCAGGCAATTCCTTATTATCTGTTACAATATCTGCTAAAAGGTCAGCGTCAATTTTGAAGTTATTTCTTCCCTGTTCAAATGTTATGCCGAAAACCTGCTTCTTTTCCTGTTCTGTTGGAACATAACTAGGGTCAATCTTAATTACATTGTATGTTCCCTTTCTCTTGCCCTTTAAAAGCTCTAATGCTTCAGGGTCATAGTCAGGAGCGATAACGCCGTCTGATACTTCACGGGCAATAATCTTAGCTGTTGTAACATCACACTTATCTGATAGTGCAATCCAGTCACCGTAAGAGCTCATTCTGTCTGTTCCTCTTGCTCTTGCATAAGCTGTTGCCATTGGAGAATCGTCAAGGCCCTCAATGTCGTCCACAAAGCAAGCCTTTTTAAGCTTTTCATCCATCTTAATACCAACTGCCGCAGATGTAGGGCTTACATGCTTAAATGAAGTTGCCGCACACATTCCAAGTGCCTCTTTTATTTCCTTTACAAGCTGCCAGCTGTTAAATGCATCAAGGAAATTGATAAAACCAGGTCTTCCGTTTAAAATTTCAATTGGAAGCTCGCTACCATCGTGCATATATATTTTTGACGGTTTCTGATTAGGATTGCAACCATACTTTAATTCAAACTCTTTCATTGCTAACTCTCCTTATTTATTCTTATTTATCATTCTGTTTGTAACTTCACCTGTTTCAAGGTCTACAAATCTTATGTAGATTGAAATCTTGTTGTCTTCGTTCAAGTTTTCCCATATTTCCTTTGTAAATGCGTCAATGTCATTCGGTATTTCAACTCTTTCCGGCTCACCGCAGAATGTCGGGATTGGGTTGCCGTCATGCTGATATGTGTGGATGAAATGTCCAAGACCTGAAAGTGCAGAGTATGCGAAAGTGAATCTGTTGCAAGCACTACCCTCAGGGTCTGCACTCTTTAGGATGCTCATCTGATATGTGAAGTCACCTTCGTCAAATGTTAGCATACCGCTAATTCTTGGGGTAAAGTTTGGAGCATCAGGCTCAAACTCACGAGTTTCCAAACTTTCAGAAAAGCTCTTGCCTTCCTTTACAAAGTCATAAATTGTATCTGTTTGGTCGCCATTTGTAACAATCAAGTTATTTTCAAAAACTCTGATTGGTGAGTAGATGATAAGGCTTGGGTCTTCAACCTTTGATACATCAAACGGATGTATTATTACTTCTTCGCCGTTTTCAACAAAAACTCTGTTTCTTGAGTTTTCTGATCTACCCATGATGAAATACGCAATAGCGGCTTTTGTGCCGTCTTCGGTTTTTCCGATAACGATACCTCTGCCAACATAAGAATTGTCTTTTATAAGTTCTCCGATTTTATCTGTTTTGTAAGGCATTTTATTTCTCCTCCAACATCTTTTTAGAAATTATTTCAGTAGCTTCCGGTAGAATTTTCCATTCTGCCTCTTCCATTATTCTTTTCTGTAGAATCTCCGGAGTATCACCATCTTTGATTTCCACAGCTTTTTGAAGAATAATCTTTCCGCCGTCAGGAATTTCGTTTACAAAGTGTACTGTTGCACCGCTCACCTTAACCCCGTAAGAAAGTGCCGCTTCATGAACACGAAGTCCATAGAAGCCTTTTCCGCAAAATGACGGAATCAGTGACGGGTGCACATTTATGATTCTTTCAGAATAGCGTTTTGTGAAATCCTCGCTTAAAATACTCATAAATCCAGCAAGGACAATAAGGTCTATATCATATTCCTCTAAAGCTTTTATTATTTTCTCTTCAAAAGCTTTCTGATCAGGATTTTCTTTACGGGAAACAATAGCAGTATCAATACCGTTGCTTTTTGCACGCTCTAGTGCATACGCACCAGGGTTGCTTGATACAACAAGCTTAATTTTTCCGCTTTTTATAATTCCTGCATTTTGTGCATCAATCAAAGCCTGAAGATTTGTACCGCCGCCGGAAACAAATACGGCTATATTGGTTAGCATATAACCACTCTTTCCTCACCCTTTGTGATGTTACCGATGATATATGCATCTTCACCGTTTGCCTTAAGCACTTCTAGTGCCTTGTCAGCATCTTCCTTTGAAACAACGATACTCATACCAACACCCATATTGAATGTGTTGAACATATCATGCTCTGAAATATTTCCTGTCTTCTGTAAAAGTTCAAATATTGGCAAAACCTTTACATCGCTTCTCTTAATATTTGCAGTAAAGCCCTTTGGAATACTACGCGGAATATTTTCATAGAATCCACCACCAGTGATGTGAGATACAGCCTTAACTGTAACTGCATCAAACAAAGCAAGCATTGGCTTTACATAAATCTTTGTCGGTGTTAAAAGAGTTTCGCCGATTGACTTGCCGCCAAGCTCGGCAACAGGTTTTTTAATATCCGCATTTTCAACATCAAATACTTTTCTTACCAAAGAGAATCCGTTTGAGTGAACTCCGCTTGATGGAAGAGCAATAATCACATCCCCCTCTTCAATTTTTGAATTATCAAGCACCTTTGATTTATCAACAACACCCACAGAAAAGCCTGCAAGGTCGTATTCATCGATTGGATAGAATCCAGGCATTTCAGCTGTTTCACCGCCGATAAGTTCACAGCCTGACTGTACGCAGCCTTCCGCGATACCTGAAACGATTTCGGCAATTTTTTCAGGGTAGTTCTTTCCACAAGCTATGTAATCTAAGAAGAACAATGGTTTTGCACCTACACAGATAATGTCATTTACACACATAGCAACACAATCAATACCAACTGTGTCGTGCTTGTCCATCAAAAATGCCATCTTTAATTTAGTACCAACACCGTCAGTACCACTTACTAGACACGGCTTTTCAAGACCTGTCATATCAAGTTCAAAAAGTCCGCCAAATCCACCGATATCGGAAGCCTTTCCGTTTATCATGGTTCTCGCAATGTGCTGTTTCATAAGTTCAACAGCCTTGTATCCGGCAGTAATGTCAACACCTGCCGCTTTGTATGTTTCGCTAAAGCTCTTTTCCACTTTTGTGTCCTCCTTAAATTAGTTGTTGTATTTTTCTTCTATGTTTTTATTTTTTTCTAAAACCTTTTCGTAACCTGCTTTTCTTTGTTGGCTGAGTTTTTCAGAAAGAGAGGCATCCTCGACTGCCAAAATCTGAATCGCTAAAAGTGCCGCATTTTGTGCACCATTCACGCCTACTGTTGCAACAGGGATTCCTGGAGGCATCATAACGGTTGATAAAAGTGCATCCATTCCGTCAAATGCTGCAGCTTTAACAGGAATACCAATAACCGGAAGCAAGGTATTTGCAGCAATTGCACCGGCTAAGTGCGCAGCCATACCTGCTGCGGCGATAATTACGCCAAAGCCATTTTCTTTAGCTTTCTGTGAAAATTCCTTTGATTCTTCAGGGGTTCTGTGGGCAGAAAATACATGTACCTCATGTGGTACTCCAAATTCTTTCAAAGTGTTGATTGCTTTTTCTACAACAGGCAAATCGCTGTCTGAACCCATAATAATTGCAACCTTTTTCATAAAACCTCTCCTTTCAAATATAAAAAGGCGTACCTATTCTGCTGATAGGTACGCCCAGACGGTCGGCAATAGCCATCCGCTGCTCCCCTGCGGTTACCCGCAAAATCCGTCAGTTACAGCAGATTTTATCACTTAAAATTTTATCATACAGACAAATAATTGTCAAGAAAATTATCCGTCATTTTGACATTTTTCGCAACTTTGCCACTACCTTTTGATTTTTTTGTTTTGAATATGTAACTTCTGCACATTTCTGAAGTTTTTTAGTTCATTTTCAGGACAGATTTTACTATTCCGGAAAACAATTTTGGCATTTTAAAAACAACAACCTTCATACATCACCTATTGTCTTTCTGCCTGCACATTTCATTTTGTATTTTCGCAGGCTGAAAATACAAAAATGCATCAGAATCTAAATAGACAGCAATATGCTATCAAAACTATCAAAACTGTTTCTATTACCGCAACCAAATATATTGGAAATACCATTCCACAGATAATTCCAACACAAAACATAAGTGCGGCAAGCCCGATAGCCTTGCAACCTAATTTAAACATTCTAAGCACCTCTTTTACTTTTCCATATTATATGTTATGCTAAAAGGATTTTTTGGTGAAACTTTTGGAAAAAGTATTGTTTTTTTTATAAGAATGCGATATAATATCAAATGTTGTTACTTTACTTTAGGGAGGAATTTTAAATGGCAGAATTATTAGAAATACTTATGATTGTGAGCTTTGGTTTTTCCTGGCCACTTAATGTAATTAAATCTTATAAAGCAAGAACAACCAAAGGTAAAAGCCTTGCATTTTTACTACTTATTTTCTTTGGTTACATAGCAGGCATTTCATCAAAACTTGTTAATCCTGATTATATGGCAAATATTGCAGCAAAATGGTATGTTCTTTTCTTCTATGTGCTGAATTTCATTATGGTTGGAACAGACCTTCTTATGTACATAAGAAACTATCGCCTTGATAAGCAAAACGGTGCAATATAATTTTTTTGTGTATCTGCAATCTATGACGAAGATGTTCCCAAGTGGTTGAAAGGTCTGCACTCGAAATCC
>JAZNWI010000247.1:0-1876 GCA_045593305.1 Clostridia bacterium
AAAAGGACACCATATAGGTGTCCTTTTAGTTTTGTCAAAAAGCAATATTTGCAATGTTTGTCGCAATTTTATACATAGAATATCCTATAAACTTGTGTTATTCTATAAAAAATGGAGGTATTTTATATGAAATACAATAAAATAAGCGGATTTTCCGATGAAATTTCTGCGGATATAAAAACCCAGTTTGAAGCATTTAAAAGACTTGGAATTTCATATTTTGAGCCAAGAGGTATTGATGGAAAAAATATTTCAACCCTTACGGAAGATGAGGCAAAAGAGCTTCTTTCAAAAATGAATGAATATTCCATAAAAGCGTCTTCAATCGGCTCACCTGTTGGAAAAATTGATATCAGTGACGATTTTGAGCCTCACTTTGAAATGTTTAAGAATGTTGTGGCAACAGCAAAAATTCTTGGTGCAAAATACATAAGAATTTTCAGTTTTTATAACAAGGAAGAATGGAACGACAAGACCCGATGCGAAGTTATTAAAAGACTTCATATTTTGCTTGACTATGCAAAGGAAAATGGCGTAGTACTTCTTCATGAAAACGAAAAGGATATTTACGGCGAAACCATTGACAGATGCCTTGAACTTATGAAAGAGCTTTCCTGTGAAAACTTCAAGGCGGTGTTTGACCCGGCGAACTTTGTGCAGGCAGGGCAGGATACAAAAAAAGCCTATGATGCGCTAAAGCCGTATATTTCCTATATGCATATAAAGGATTCAACGAAGGACGGAGATATTGTACCGGCAGGAGATGGCGAGGGAAATATTGAATATATCCTTGATGACTTATTTAAAAATGGCTATGACGGTTTTATAAGTTTAGAGCCACATCTTGGCAGTTTTGAAGGCCTTGCTGATTTAGAGCTTGACGATAAAATGACAAAGCTTGAAAAAGGCGGAGAGCATACTTTCCGTATTGCATATAATGCACTTGAAAAGATAATAGACAAAATTATTTAAAGGAGATATAGCTATGAGAAAACTAAAACTTGGTATTATCGGTTATGGAAATATGGGAAGCGGTCACGTTAATAACATTATGGCAGGAAAAACACCTAACACAGAGCTTACTGCTATTTGTGATATTGATCCGGAAAGAAGAAAGGTGTTTTCTGAAAAGTACCCTGAAATTCCTGTATTTGAAAGTGCAGAAGCACTTATGGATTCAGGACTTTGTGAAGCAATCCTGATTGCAGTTCCGCACTATGGCCATGTCCCTATGGCTATTATGGGATTTGATAAGGGTCTTCATGTTTTGGTTGAAAAGCCTGCCGGTGTTTACACAAAACAGGTGCGCGAAATGAATGAAGTTGCAAAAAAATCAGGCAAGGTTTTTGGACTTATGTTAAACCAGAGAACAAACCCTGTTTTCAATAAGCTTCGTGACATGATTGCAAGGGGCGACCTTGGCAATATCAAGAGAGTTACATGGATAATTACTAACTGGTACAGATGCCAGGCTTATCACGATTCAAGCGAGTGGCGTTCATGCTGGCGTGGCGAAGGTGGCGGAACACTTATAAATCAGAATCCGCACCAGCTTGACCTTTGGCAGTGGGTATTTGGAATGCCGGATAGAATTTATGCAAGGGCATCTTTCGGTAAGTACAGAGATATTGAGGTTGAAGACGAAGTTGTGGCCATGATGGAGTACGATAACGGAATGGTTGGACAGTACATAACTTCAACAGCGGAAGCACCGGGGACAAACCGCCTTGAAATTGCTTGCGATATGGGACAGCTTATAATTGAAAATAATAATAAGATGACCTTCAGACGAAATGTTGTTCCGGAGCCTGAATTTAATAAAACTAATACAAAGCCTTTCGGAATGCCGGAAGTTTGGAACTGCGAAATTCCTGTT
>JAZNWI010000248.1:0-5271 GCA_045593305.1 Clostridia bacterium
TATATTTGATCCAAGGGACCCATTTATGGGTAGCAAGTAAACTTTGCATGGCTGGCAGGCCAATAAAAGACGCACTTGTGCGTAGCCAGTAAAGAGTAGGGTTATACCCGAAAATGAAAGATTACCCGCTACGCGGGTGGATATTTATTTGTGGAAAAAACACCTTAAAAAATACCCCAAAAAAGTATAAAAAAACATTGATAAACAATTAACAAAGAATTGTCAAAAAATGGCATAAATATGAGCATTTTAGACAATTTTTTCATTGCAAAATTTATAAAAGAATGATATAATTTATTAGTATGGATTTGAATTTAAAATTCGGAGAAATATGGGGTAATTTTTTAAACTGAAATTTTATATAATTTCTGGAGGTGGGATTTTTGCTTAAAACATTTAAAGGCGGTATGCATATACCGGACCACAAAGAAGAAACATGCCATATCCCTGTAAGGAAAATTGACGGAGCACCTGTTCATATATTTCCTTTGCAGCAGCATATTGGCGCAAAATGTGAACCAACAGTCAGTGTGGGGGATAAAGTGACCGTTGGCCAGGTAATAGCTGACTCTGAAGCTTTTCTTTCTGTACCAATTCATTCATCTGTATCAGGTACAGTAATTGATATAAAACCCCACATACATCCGTCAGGGGCAGAGGTTCAATCGATATTTATTGAAAACGATTTTCAGGATACCATTTGCGAAAATGTTGTACCTGTAAAACTTGACGGAATGACAAAGCAGGACATTATCCATAGAATCCGTATGGGCGGTCTTGTAGGAATGGGTGGTGCCGGATTCCCGACACATGTGAAGCTTTCTCCGCCTGAAGATAAGCCTATCACACACTTAATCGTTAATGCGGCAGAGTGTGAACCATATCTTACTTCTGACCACAGACGACTTTTGGAACAAGGCGAAGAAGTTTTAGAGGGCCTTAAGATTTGTATGGATCTTTTTGGACTTAAAAAGGGATATATCGGTATTGAAGCAAACAAAATGGATGCAGCAAAACATCTTAAAGAGATTAAAGATGATTCCATTGAGGTTGTGCTTTTAAAAACAAAATACCCTCAGGGCGGCGAAAAGCAGATGATTAAGGCAGTGTGCGGAAAGAAAGTCCCAATGGGCGGACTTCCTGCAGATGTAGGCGTAATCGTGATAAATGTAGACACCGCTTTTGAAATAGCAAGAATATTTAAGGACGGAATGCCGGTTACAACAAGAATCATAACGGTAGCGGGTGACGGAATTAAAGATCCTTGCAACCTTGAGGTTAAGCTAGGAACCCCGTTTGAATTTGTTATTGAAAAGGCAGGCGGGCTTGTGGGCGAGCCAAGAAAGATTATCATGGGCGGACCTATGATGGGAAGTGCGGTTTATTCACTTGATGTGCCGACAATTAAAACAACATCTGCAATTCTGGCACTTAATGATGCTGCTGATACTTATGATTCAGATTCACCATGCATAAGATGCGGTAAATGCGTAAAAGCATGCCCGATGCAGCTAATGCCATTGTATCTTGGTAAATATGCCTTTGAGGGCGACCTTGAAATGTGTGAAAAATATAAGATAATGAACTGCATTGAATGTGGTGTATGCTCATATATGTGTCCTGGAAGAAGAAACCCACTTCAGAGCATTCGTATTGCAAAACAAAAGATAATCGAAAAAAGGAGGGCACAGAAATAATGGAAACAAAATTTGTACTCTCATCATCACCGCATGTTAAGCAAAAGGATAAAATTTCCGGAATAATGCTTGATGTGATAATTGCGCTGGTTCCGGCTATGTTTGCCGGCGTGTATTTCTTTGGCTTAAGAGCGCTTGCTGTAATCGTAACTTCAGTTGCATCATGTGTTCTTTCAGAATACTTGTATATGCGCATAACCAAAAAGTCAAATACAGTTAAGGACCTGTCAGCGGCAGTTACAGGTGTACTTTTAGCACTATGCCTGCCACCTGCAATTCCTCTATGGATGGTAGTAATCGGCGGAGCATTTGCAATCATAATAGTAAAACAGCTTTATGGCGGACTTGGTAAGAACTTTATGAATCCGGCACTTGCTGCAAGATGCTTTATGATGGTAGCATGGGCAGGTGCTATGACAACTTTCCCGGAACCTTTTATGCCGGATTCTATTACTTCTGCAACACCGCTTGCAATTTTAAAAGGAACAAGTACAGGAATCATTCCAAGCTTTGCTGCTGAATTTTTAGGAAACAGAAGCGGTTGTATAGGTGAAACTTCAGCTTTAGCACTAATAATCGGATTTTTATATCTTTTAATAAAGCGTGTAGTTGACTGGAGAATTCCGGTAACTTATATTGCAAGCTTTGCGCTTTTAATGTATTTCTTCGGAATTAACCCAACTGCTCTTTCACAGGAAGATTTTGTACTTTTGCATATCCTGTCAGGTGGACTTTTAATTGGCGCATTCTTTATGGCAACCGACTATGTAACAACACCAAACACCAATCTTGGTATGGTCATTTTTGGTCTTGGCTGCGGATTTTTAACCTTTGCAATAAGAAGATTCGGCGGATATCCGGAAGGCGCGTCATTTGCAATCATTCTTATGAATGTTGCAACACCGATTATTGAAAGATTTACTATTCCTAAAACTTTTGGGGAGGTAAAGAAAAATGGATAAAAAAAGCATTGTAAAAGAAGTTATAAAAGTGGCAACAATCCTTTTTGCAATAACTGCAGTAGCTGCGGCAATACTTGCCGGCGTAAACTCTGTTACAGCTCCGGTTATTGCGGAGAATGACAGAAAAGCTCAGGAAATTGCAATGAAACAGGTGCTTCCTGAAGCTACTATATTTGAAAAAATGGAATATGAGGTTAACGAAAATTCAACTGTTACAGAAATTTATTCAAGTGATGCAGGCTATGCAGTAAAGGTTGCACCAAAAGGCTACGGCGGTGCTATTTCCATGATAGTTGGTGTGGATAACGACCTTAAGGTAACAGGCGTTGAAGTTATTTCTCAAAGTGAAACTGCGGGACTTGGTGCAAAATGTACCAATAGCGAATTTAAGGCACAGTTTGTAGGAAAAACCGAAAATATCGTTGTTACCAAAAACGGTGCAAAAGAGAATGAAGTTGATGCTATTACTTCTGCAACGATAACATCCAAAGCAGTTACTAAGGGTGTTAATGATGCAATTAATGCAGCAAAAGAAGCAAAGGGGGATTGAGAATAATGAAGAAAAAATCAATACTTGCAAATGGTATTTTATTTGAAAATCCTACTTTTGTTCAGCTTCTTGGAATGTGTCCAACACTTGCTGTAACAACAACACTTCAAAATGGATTTGGTATGGGGTTATCTGCAACGGCGGTACTTATAATGTCAAACATTCTGGTTTCAGCGCTTCGCAAGATTATCCCTGATAAAGTAAGAATTGCAGCTTATGTTGTAATAATCGCAACTTTCGTAACAATTGTACAGATGGTGCTTCAGGCGTTTGTGCCATCACTATACGCTTCCCTTGGAATTTTTATTCCGCTTATAGTGGTTAACTGTATTATCCTTGCTCGTGCTGAAGCTTTTGCTTCTAAAAATTCCGTTGGAAAGTCAGCTCTTGACGGACTTGGAATGGGTCTTGGATTTACTCTGGCACTTTGTATAATATCAGCGGTTCGTGAAGTTCTTGGACAGGGAACTATCTGGGGGCTTCCTGTGGTTATGAAACCATTAGAGCCAATCGCCATAATCGGAATGCCTCCGGGGGGATTCATCGTACTTGGTATTATAATCGCAGCTATAAATGCTATAGTAAAGAAGAGAGGAGGTAACAAATAATGACAGAGCCTACTATTATTGGACTTTTAATCTCAGCTCTTTTTACCGAAAACTTTGTACTTGTTAAGTTTTTGGGATGCTGTCCGTTCCTTGGCGTATCAAAGAAGATTGATACTGCAATAGGAATGGGTATGGCAGTTACCTTCGTTATGGCAATAGCATCTATGTTTACCTACCTTGCAAACGAGTTTTTGCTGGTACCGTTGAATCTTGAATATTTACAGACAATTCTGTTTATTTTGATAATTGCGGCACTTGTTCAGTTCGTTGAAATGGTAATCAAGAAGACAATGCCGGCACTTTACTCATCCCTGGGAATTTATCTTCCGCTAATAACAACAAACTGTGCAGTTTTGGGTGTGGCACTACTTAATGTGCAGAACGGTTTCAATCTGTTATTCTCAATCCTGTACGGAACCTTTGCGGCACTGGGATTTACCCTTGCGATTGTGCTTTTTGCCGGAATCAGAGAGCAGATAAACGAAAAAGATGTTCCTGAAAGCTTTCATGGATTCCCGATTGCTCTTGTAACTGCAGGACTTATGGCAATTGCATTTATGGGATTTTCCGGATTTTCAATATAACGGAGGGGTAAAATGAACGATATACTTTCAGCAATTTTAGTTGTAGGAATCGTTGGCCTTGCCTTTGGAATTTTGCTTGCAGTTGCTGCAGTAATTTTCAAGGTTGAGGTGGACGAGAGAATAGAGAAGATAGAAGAGGTGCTTCCTGGTGCAAACTGTGGCGCTTGCGGATTTGCAGGATGCGCGGCTTATGCTGCTGCAATCGTGAATGAAGGCGCGGCAGTTAATCTTTGTGGTGTTGGTGGAAGCAATGCAAGCCAGCAGATTGGCGGAATAATGGGAACAGCAGTTGCAGCAGGCAAGGAAATGGTTGCAAGGGTTCACTGCCAGGGGACTTGCGAAAATGCCAAGGATAAGTATGAATACTACGGTGTTGAAACCTGTGAAGCAGCAATAAAGCTTGCAGGTGGACAAAAGGCTTGTCCGTCAGGTTGTCTTGGCTTTGGTTCTTGTGTTAGCGCTTGTAAGTTTGATGCAATAAGTGTTGTAGACGGTGTCGCAGTAGTTGACGAAGAAAAATGTACCGCTTGTGGTGCATGCGTAAAGGCTTGCCCTAAAAACATCATTGAGCTTTTACCAAAGGAAAACAAAACCTTTGTAAAATGCGCAAACCATAAGACTGGTAAAGAAGTAAACGCAGTATGTAAAGCGGGTTGTATAGCTTGCAAAATCTGTGAGAAAAATTGCGAATTTGAGGCGATTTCTGTTGTTGATAACCTTGCAGTCATTGACTATGATAAGTGTCAGGCTTGTGGTGTTTGCGCGGAAAAATGCCCTAAAAAAGTAATAGGATAAGATAATTATGATAAAGAAAAGCATTAGGATAATTGTGGCTATGGTTTTGGCTATAGTTACGCTTGGCAGTGTGTC
>JAZNWI010000249.1:0-2374 GCA_045593305.1 Clostridia bacterium
TGACGGCAGGCACAGTCCCCTTTCGAATATATCTTCGCCGACACTGTCGCCTGCTGTTATGAAATCGTTGTTTTCATATACCGGTTGCATGTGCATCGGTTTCCAGATTGGTCTTGACTCGATGTTCTCTTCTTCAAGTGCTAGCCTTATTTTTTCAGGATTAACCTTTGCCATAACTTCTTTATTGATAGTAAAGCAGCTTAGCCAGAAGTTCGGGTCGGAGCATTCAAGATATGGGTTCATTTCCACCGGCAAATCACTGAACGCTTCTTTGTATCTGTCATATATCTTTTTCTTAAGTGCTTTGTGTTCTTCTAAGTGCAAGAGCTGTCCGCGGCCAATACCTGCTACAATGTTACTCATACGATAGTTGTATCCAATTTTGCTATGCTGATAATGTGGTGCAGGATCCCTGGCCTGAGTTGAATAAAAACGCACCTTTGAAACAGCCTCTTCGTCATCGGATAAGAACATACCACCACCTGAGGTTGTTATAATCTTGTTTCCGTTAAAGCTTATGGCATTATACTTCCCAAAAGTTCCTGTTTGTCTTCCTTTATATGTAGCAGAAAGGGATTCTGCCGCGTCTTCAATTAAAGTTACGCTGTATTTATCGCAAAGCTCCTTAATCTCGTCAAGTTTTGCCGGGATTCCGTAAAGGTTTGCTACAACTACTGCTTTTACCTTACCCTTGTATTTTTCAAGACCCAGCTCTAATGCTTTCGGGTCCATGTTCCAGGTTTCTCTTTCGCTTTCTATAAATACAGGGATTCCACCCTCATAAGTTACAGGGTTAACGGTTGCCGCAAATGTAAGGTCTGAACACAGCACAATATCACCCATACCAACTCCTGCAAGCTTTACTGCAAGATGCAAAGCATGAGTTCCCGCAGTCATTGCTGCAGCACCTTTTATCCCTAAATATTTCGCAATTTCGTTTTCAAATTCAGTAACGTTTTTCCCCAGAGGTGCAACCCAGTTTGTATCAAACGCTTCCTTGATGTAAACTTGCTCTTCTCCGTGCATTGTCGGCGTAGAAAGCCATATTCTTTCGTTCATGAAAAATTCCCTCTTGTCTTTCAGGATTTTTGTGCGCAAATTCTATTCTTGCACACACGTATCGCCATAATACCATACATAATTATTGTATCACCACAGGCGATATTTGTCAATAATTATATGTCAACCCTGCCTCTTTCAAAAGTCGCAGAATAAATAGGTTTTCCGGCACAAAAAAAAGAGCATATCCTTTTAAGATACGCTCTTTCCTTAACTTTCGTTTAGAATCTGTATGGATAGGAAAAATTGATTCAGAATTGGCGAAGTTCACTGCAAGATTCCCGACAGCGTACAAGGGTACGCCGAGCGGTGAAGTTTGTCTATAGCAAATTTATTTGTATCGGAGTTTTTTATAGCAAAAAAGAGCATATCCCTTTGAGATACGCTCTTTCCTTAACTTTCGTTTAGAATCTGTATGGATAGGAAAAATTGATTCAGAATTGGCGAAGTTCACTGTAAGATACCCGACGGCGTACGATGGTACGCCGAGCGGTGAACTTCACCGATTATGGACAATTTTTACATCCATTACTCTTCTACTTCAAAGCCGTCTATTGTAATTGATACATCCTTGTAAGCCTGCATACCAGTACCTGCTGGGATAAGCTTACCGATAATAACATTTTCCTTAAGACCAAGTAGTGGGTCAACCTTACCCTTGATAGCAGCTTCTGTAAGAACCTTTGTTGTTTCCTGGAATGATGCTGCAGATAAGAATGAATCGGTTGCCAAGGATGCCTTTGTAATACCAAGAAGTATCGGTGAGCACTTAACTAAGTTCTCGCTACCCTCTGCTTTTAGTCTTTCGTTTACTTCTTCAACATCAAAGCGGTCAACCATTGAGCCGATCAGCATATCTGAATCGCCTGCGTCATCAACTCTTACCTTTCTTAGCATCTGCTTTGTGATGATTTCAACGTGCTTGTCATTGATGTCAACACCCTGCATACGGTAAGTTCTCTGAACCTCACGGGTTATATATGCCTGAACGGCACGGCTTCCGTTGATACGAAGAATATCGTTAGGGTATGCAGAACCAACTGTTATTTCTTCACCCTTTTCAATAATATCGCCGTCTGCCACTCTGATTGTTGAACCATAAGGAATTACATAAGTCTTAGCTTCTCCTGCTTCATCGTTAGTTACAGTAACTTCACGCTTTCTCTTGCTTTCAGATACTGTTACCTTACCTGAAATTTCAGACAGGATTGCAAGACCCTTTGGCTTTCTCGCTTCAAAAAGTTCTTCAACACGAGGAAGACCCTGTGTAACGTCGGCACCGCCTGCGACACCGCCGGCGTGGAATGTTCTCATT
>JAZNWI010000250.1:0-1943 GCA_045593305.1 Clostridia bacterium
TTTAGAGAATGGTGCGGACTTAGTCCTTGAGCTTCCCGTAAACTATGCTCTCTCCTCTGCGGAAGGCTTCGCAGAAGGCGGTATCAGAATTTTGGATGCAACAGGCGTTATTGACGCACTATGCTTTGGAAGTGAATCAGGCGATATTCAAGAGCTTACCGCCTGTGCTAAAGCACTTCTCTCAGAATCTTCTGAAATTTCGCAAAGAATCAAAGCCTTTATGAACGAGGGTCTACCGTATGCAAAGGCTCGTGCCAATGCTTATGAGGGGATTTTGGACACTCAACTTCTATCACAACCAAATAATATCCTGGCAATTGAATATATAAAGGCAATTTTAAAGTCCCACAGTAAATTAACACCTATCACCATAAAGAGAAGGGGTGCCGGCTACCATGATGAAGAGGCTATTGACGGCTTTGCATCAGCCACCCTGCTCCGAGAAAAGATAAGAGGCGGTGAAGATGTTTCAACTTTTACTCCTTATGACCTTTTGGCTTCTGTCACCTACGATGTTAACCGCCTGACAAGTGTATTCAAATATAAACTCAGAACAGAAGGCGAAAACGCTTTTTGGGGAATTGCTGATATGGAGCCCGGGCTTGCCAACCGGTTTATAAATGAAATTGACCGCGACAGTATTGCTGAAATAGTAGATGCGGTTAAAACAAAGCGTTATGCACATACAAGGCTTCGCAGAATTGTAGCAAGAGTTCTCTTAGGACTTACAGAAGATACAAAAGCTCCCGACTATATTCGTGTTCTTGGTATGAATAACAAGGGAAAAGAACTACTTTCAAAAATGCGGGAAAAGTCAAGCTTTCCTATTGTTAATAAGGTGGCAGATTTTAAAGATGACTCAATTCTTCCTGATATTCTGGCAACTGACCTTGCAGCATTATGCGCAGATTCGCCTATACCAATGGGCCGCGACTTTACTACTTCCCCTATTATAATCGAATAAAAATTTGCGGTACTGCATATATTGCAATACCGCTTTTTTATATTCATGAAAATTTTTCCAAAAAATTTTAAAAAAAGTATTGACAAGTATTTTTTTTGTGTTATAATAAAAGTGATAATGATTCTCATTATTAAAACAAAAGGAGAGTTTCTGATGGATAAAAAATTAAATACTTCCAAGAAGCGTGAGGCAATCCTTGATGCTTTAAGGAATACAAATTCTCACCCATCAGCTGACTGGATTTTTGAAAAAGTCAGAGAGGATTTTCCCGAAATGGGAATTGCAACGGTTTACCGTAATTTAAAAATCCTGCTTGACAATAAGGAAATCTTTAAGATTGATGTAGGTGACGGGCTTGACCATTACGATGCTAACATCTTTGTCCCCCACGACCATACATTCTGTAAGGTATGCGGAGCAATCGGTGACACCGTTGCCATAAGGCAAGATCAGCTCGGAAACTTTGCAAAAGATGACTTTTATCCCGAATCATATTCCTTGATTCTATATGGTGTCTGTCAGAAATGCAAAAATGCGGAAGCTCAAAAAAACTAGTAAAAAATTTAAATTTTAAAAAAATTTTGGAGGTATGTATTATGAAAAAATTTGTTTGTCCTGTTTGCGGTTATGTTCACGAAGGTGATGCTGCTCCTGAAAAGTGCCCACTATGCGGCGTTCCAGGTTCAAAGTTCACTGTAATGGAAGAAGGCGCAGCACTTGCTGCAGAGCACGAATATGGTGTTTATGCAAAAACTGTTAAGAACAACCCTGACATCCCTGAAGAAGACAAGAAGTATATCTTTGAACAGCTTATGGCTAACTTCAACGGTGAATGCTCAGAAGTTGGAATGTATCTTTGCATGGCAAGAATTGCTCACCGCGAGGGCTACCCTGAAGTAGGTCTATACTGGGAAAAGGCTGCTTATGAAGAAGCTGAACACGCAGCTAAGTTTGCAGAACTTTTAGGCGAAGACTTAGA
>JAZNWI010000251.1:0-5741 GCA_045593305.1 Clostridia bacterium
CCTTCCACAACTTCCTTAACTTCCGGCTTTTCAATTGCGGGAGTAGGGTTCTCGCCAAAAATTGCGCCTAAGCCCTTACCTAAGCCTGCCTTCTTACTCATCGTCAATCACCTCTTGTGCCAATTCCATATAAACCTGCGCGCCCTTGGACTTGCTATCGTAATCAATAACAGGCATACCGTGGCTGGGAGCTTCGCTCAAACGCACGTTGCGGGGCACGATGGTCTTGTACATTTTAGTTTTAAAGTATTTTTTAACTTCTTCTACTACGTCTTGCGCCAAATTGGTACGGCTGTCGTACATAGTCATAACTACGCCTTCCAATTTCAGAGCAGGGTTCAAATTACGTTGTACCAGTTGAATGGTGTTCATCAACATGGTAATACCTTCCAATGCGTAGAACTCACATTGTACCGGAATCATTACGCTGCTTGCCGCAGTGAGGGCGTTAATGGTTAAAAGTCCCAAAGACGGCGGACAGTCAATAATTACATAATCATAATCGTGTTTAATACGCTCCAAAGCATTTTTCAATCTGCCTTCGCGGTTCATCAAGGAAACCAGCTCGATTTCCGCACCGGCAAGTTGAATGGTTGCAGGGATAACGTCTAAATTTTCGTAAGCAGTGTGCTTTAAGGTATCTGCCATAGGCACTTCGTTAATCAGCGCATCGTAAATACATTTTTTTACATCGCGTTTATCAAAACCCAAACCGCTGGTAGCGTTACCTTGGGGGTCACTATCAATCAAAAGCACTTTACGACCTTGCTTTGCCAAGCAGGCAGCAACGTTTACCGCAGTAGTGGTCTTGCCTACACCGCCCTTTTGGTTTGCAACAGCAATTACTTTTACCACAAAATTCACCTCGTTCTCTAGACTTTCTTCTTATTTTCGCTCTAAACCTTGTAAAATTACTGCTTCTTTCTAAAAATCTTCTAGCTTTTGCAAAACATCACTTCAGTTTTTAGAAGAAACCTTTCATTTTCAGAAGCTTTTCTTTATTATTCAGTGGTTTTATTTTAACACATCTTACCTTTTTCTAATACTAAAATTTACCCAAAAAAGCAAAAATGTTTCACGTGAAACAATCTGACATTTTGACAATTAAGGCACAGTGCGGGTTTATAAAATTTATTGTTCCCACAGCACGCAAAACTTGAAATTTGCGAAGCAAATTTATTTCGCAACATTTCTTCATTTTACTCACACATTACAGGACGTACCATATATATAATGAAGAAAACAATCATAAGAAATTAAAACAAGCTATTTTCAGAAAGCAGGTGCAATATGTGTACAGCAATCACTTATAAAACAACGGACCATTATTTTGGCAGAAATTTAGATTTAGAATACTCCTACGGAGAAAGCGTCACCATTACCCCACGGAACTTCGTTTTCAATTTAAGAAAGATGGGTGCGCTGACAAATCACTTCGCCATTATTGGCATGGCGTATGTTACAGAGGGCTACCCACTTTATTACGACGCCACAAATGAAAAAGGACTGAGCATTGCAGGATTGAACTTTCCTGACTACGCAGTTTACAAACCTTACTGCGCAGGCAAAGATAACATTACTCCCTTTGAACTTATCCCGTGGCTTTTGGGGCAATGCTCTACAGTCGCAGAGGCAGAAAAACTTCTGACACGCACTAATATATTGGAAGAAAACTTTAGCGACCAGCTTCCCCTCTCCCCTCTTCACTGGATTATTGCAGATAAAGAACGGTCCATTACCCTTGAAGCGGTGCAAGACGGAATTAAAATTTACGATAACCCTGTTGGCGTACTGACCAACGCTCCCCCATTTGAACATCATCTGCTAAACCTCAATAATTATATGCAGCTTACCTGCGAGGAACCGCAAAACTCCTTTGGTGGTCAAAACGCTAACCTTAATTTAAAAACCTATTCCCGCGGAATGGGGGCACTTGGTTTACCGGGAGATGCTTCCTCCATGTCACGCTTCGTTAAGGCTGCTTTCGTCAAACTCAATTCCGTTTCCGGCAATAGCGAAGAAGAAAGCGTCAACCAATTCTTCCACATTTTAAAATCTGTAGAAATGCCACGAGGAATGGTTCATCTTGACAAAGACCTTTACGAAATTACAGTCTATAGCTCTTGTTGTAATATTGATAAGTGCATTTACTACTACACCACCTACGACAACAGCCAAATCTCCGCCGTTGATATGCACCAGGAAAATTTGGACGGAAGTGCGCTAATAAGTTATCCTCTAGATAAAACTACCAAGATAAATTTTCAAAATGTTTCACGTGAAACAATCTGACCTTTCGACAATTAAGACTGAGAGCCAAGTTTTTAAAATTCATCTTTTGATTTAGCTATAAAGGTTTGAATTTTTGTAGATTTGTTATATAATGAGAGGAAGATAATACGCAAGATAATACGCAAGATAACATCCACGTTATTCGAGGTGATACTATGGAAAATTACAAACCGCCTTTTACAATAACAAATGAAATCTTAACTCTTGTCTCTTCCATTTCTGAAAAGCTTGGTCAAATTACAGCAACCAGTAGTTTAGAGGCTAAACCCCACCTCAGAAAGAACAATCAGATTAAATCAATACATGGGTCTTTAAAAATAGAAGCCAATTCCCTATCTTTAGGACAAGTTAGAGACGTCATCAATGGCAAAACAGTCCTTGGCGAGCAAAAAGAAATTCTCGAAGTAAAAAATGCTTACGCCTGCTACGAAAAGCTTTCCGGAATCAATCCATACGATATGGATGATTTAAAATTCTATCATGGCATTATGACAAAATATCTTGAGACCGAAGCTGGTGAATTTCGCCCAGGTGACGAAGGTGTTTTTGATAAAGATAAGTGCATTTTTGTAGCTCCGCCTGGTAGACTCGTACAAGATTTAATGAAAATGTTATTCCAATGGATGAACTCTGCTCAAAATTCTATACACCCTTTAATTTTAAGCAGTATTTTCCACTATGAATTTGTCTTTATTCATCCATTTACAAACGGCAACGGTCGAATGGCTCGTTTATGGCATACTGCTATTCTCTCAAAATGGAAACCCATCTTTAAATATATTCCCATTGAAAGCCAAATCGAAAAATTCCAAGATGAGTATTATGATGCAATAGCAAAGTGCCACGCTGCAGGTGAATCTACTATTTTTATTACGTTTATGTTATCGCAAATAGATAGAATCTTGGATACCATTTCTTTGCAGATTAAAGATGATAACAACTCTCTCTCAGAATATGTTAAGCGTCTCCTTGCTGTTATGGATTACGATATTCCCTATACAAGTACTGACCTTATGGAAAAACTTGAATTAAAAGCACGGGAAGGATTCCGCAGAAACTATTTGCGCCCTGCCATAGAACTCAATTTAATACGCATGTCAATTCCGGATAAACCTAACAGTAAAAATCAAAGATACATCAAAAATTAACAACTTTCTTCCATTATATAGTAGTCTTATTCAAACACTTCCACAACAAGTTGTGAATAAGCTGTTGATTATGTGGATTAGTTGATGAAATGAAGAAGCGATGCTCGTTTGAGCATCGCTTTTAATTTAACATTATATTTAAAAATCAACTACTTATCCTTATTAGAAATTTTTGCTTTAATACTACCTGCTTGAACTTCAATATTTTTGTCTTTATTAATCGCCTTATTAGCAAGAGCAGTTGCAGCACTAATTGCAGCTACACCCAAAGCAGCACCAGCATAAGTTTTCTTATTTGTAGACTTCATCTTACAATTTGAGTCATACATCTTAGCAGCAGCTGTTGCTAAAGCACCCAGAACAGCAACTCCAGCTTTGACTAATATAGGTGTCAATGGTCCAGCCATAAAAATCCCTCCAAAAAAATTAAACCATCCTTCTTATTCTTCATCATCACATTTTCATTATATCAAAAAAAAATTTAAAATCAAATAAGCTTTAAATTTATCAATTTGAGATGCTAACGTAAATTTAGCACAATTGCAATAAAAGGCTTTTATAAATACTCTCTAAATCATAAAAAATAAATTACTCCCCTCCCCCACTTCCTTGCTCCACAGCAACAATTAAGAAATTAGCAGCGACACATATTCAAAGAAAATAGCGCGCCCGTCCACACTATGAACTGTAATTTCTACAAACTTCTAATTTTCTAAGAAGCGAACGTGTGGACAGCGATATTTTCAGCTAAAAGGAGCGTTGCGATTTTCTGTTGCGCGGAGCTGGAACGTGGGGGTACGAAAACTTTTCTCTCTAAACACATAAACAAAGTCAGAATGTTTCACGTGAAACATTCTGACTTTTTGACTTTTGTTTCATTCTATTTAATTTAATAACCATTCAATAACATTTTGTTGATTGATACCCTCTTCGCCCATTGGGTAATCATCTAAAGTTAAAACAACCTTCGGATAACTATCCCTAATTTTTTTCAACGGAGCAAACTCTCGCTCATAGGTTGCTGGGTCTAAAACACTTGCTGCCACTTGGTAATAAATCTTTTCATCGCCACGTTGCGCAACAAAATCTACCTCTAAAGTTCCAAGCTTGCCAATACTTACCTTGTAACCACGTCTTTGTAATTCCAAGTAAACTATATTTTCCAGAAGATGTCCTAAATCCATAGTTCTTTCGCCAAGCAAGAAACTGCGCAGGCTTGTATCAACGATATAATATTTTTCCAAAGATTGCAAATACTGCTTCCCTTTTACGTCATATCTACCCACTTCGTAAAGAATGAACGCATCCTTTAGCGCACGCACATAACCATCAACAGTTACAGCAGTAGTTTTTCGCCCCATACTAGTCAAAGTATCAGCAATTTTTTTAGTAGAAACTATATTACCTACGTTATCAAATAGAAATTTGATGACAGCTTCTAAAAGTTCAACATCACTTACACGTTTACGCCCAACAATATCTTTCAATAAAACGGTACTGTAAATTCCTTCAACGTAGTCATGTCTAGCATCGTCATCTTCAATTAAAGCAAGATAGGGAAATCCTCCCCTTCTTAAAAATTCGAGAAATGTTTTTCTAGTCTCTCCACCAACCAACTCATAATACTCTTTAAAAGAAAAAGGCAGCATCTTAATCTCAACATAACGACCAGAAAGTAAGGTTGCCAATTCGCTAGAAAGCATATACGCATTAGAACCAGTCATATAAATATCGACATTATCTTTTAATAGCAAACTGTTAACTGCTTTCTCAAATTCTGGAACCAGCTGAACCTCATCTAAAAAAATATAGTTCATTTTATTCTCTTGAAGGTGCTCTAAAATGTAGTCATACATTTTATGGTATTCTTTTAAATTTTCAAAAGCAATGTTCTCGAAATTGATGCTAATGCAGGCATCTTCATCAACACCATGCCCGTAAAGATACTCTCTAAATAATTGAAGCAAAGTTGATTTACCACAACGACGTACACCAGTAACAACTTTTATAACTTTATGGTCTCTCCATTTTATAAGCTTGTTCATATATTCCATGCGTTGAATCATAAAAAAGCACCTCACTTTTCAATATCAGTTTAACAAAACACTAGAAAAAAGTAAAGTTTTATATAGTCAACTATAAAAACTTTTCATTTTTGAACACTTTTGTTAGTCCACTATATAAAACTTTCAATTTTTACGACGCCTCAAACAAAAACTCCGATACTTCATAAGAAATATCGGAGTTAAATTCTTATTTTGCCTTTTTCTGATTCTTAATCCTCAGCTGAATAACAACCTC
>JAZNWI010000252.1:0-16366 GCA_045593305.1 Clostridia bacterium
TATGTGCAGTAAATATATGAAGTGTCAGCAGCAGGAGATAGTGCGATCTGATCAATAAACTGAACATTGTAGTTGTTATAATCTGAATCGGCTTGCTTTGAACAGATGTATGTAAGAACATCACCTTCATTAACCTTTACAGCTGTGTCGCCATTCTTGCATAGAAGAGCGAATGTAAGAACATCACCTGATCTGTATGTAGGTAAGTAATTAACGCCCATACTTGTATCACGGAATACAGGAGAACCATAGTTAGGGTTACCTGCAGCGTTGCTACTTGAGCTTGTTGTGTAGTTTCTGCTCACACCATTGTGCTCTGAATTAACGGCTGTACCTATTGGGTTAAGGTCAAATGTTGTGTATTCATCAGCAAATACACATGTTGACATTGCCATAGCGGAAACAGCTAGTAATAAAGCTATTAACTTTTTCATTTTTTAAAAACTTCCTTTCATTTTTTAGTCCTATACATAGTAAAACATTATTAACGAATCCATTTTATCATAAAAAAACTATACTGTCAAGCATTTATTTGTTTTTTTTGTAAATTTTTTGTAATAAAAATAAACAATTTTTTTACAGTTTTTCGTTCATTTCTTCCAATATGGCAAAGGCATTAGGGTGGATACAATTTCCGCGTTTCTTATTAACCTCAATTGTGGATTTTATGCACTCTGCTACCGCCCAATCAAGGTTCTCGTGAGAAAGTTTGCGCAAAGGCTCTGCATCAGGAAAATCTCTCCCAGGCTCGGTAAGGTCGGCAACAAAAATTATTTTTTCCAGGAGTGTCATATTGGGTTTTCCGATGGTATGCCATCTTATTGCATCAAGGATTTCAGGGTCGGTAATACCAAACTCAATTTTTGCGGTTTCTGCACCAAGCTTTGCATGAACAAGTGGCGGAGAGTTCATTTCAAACTCGTCAAGGTCTACTTCCAAATCTTTTGCTCGTTCATAAATATTGTCAAGATTCTTTGCGTTGTCGTGCAAAAGACCTGCAATTCGTGCTTTTTCTATGTCCGCATTATAAATTTTGGCAAGCTCAACGGCGGTTTCCATAACCCCAAGGCTGTGTGCATATCTTTCAGGGGTTAAAAGGGACTTTAACTGCTCTTCCATACCGAGTTTCTTCTTATATATATTGTTTCTTTTAATGAACTCCAGAACGGAGGCAGGAATAAGTGTGGAAACATCTTCGCCCTTTTCAAGTTTTTTTCGTATTTCAGTTGATGAAATGTCAATTTTAGTACCGGAAATCGGTTTTGAAAAATCAGAGGTGTATGCACCGCCGTTTCTGTCATAAACCAAAAGGGTGCAGAGCTTTAAAATCTCGTCAGGCTTGTACCATTTATGAAAGTCACGAAGAGAATCCCCGCCGACAATAAAGAAGAACTCATCATCGGGCATGACTTTGTGAAAATGCTTCAGAGTATTAGCGGAGTAGGAGTATTCCTCAAGGTTTACTTCATAATCAGAAGCCAAAAAGCCATCAATTCCGCAAATAGCACGCTTCACCATAATGTGACGGATTTTTGCATCAAGTATCTGCTTATCTCTTTTATGTGGCGGATTTCCGCTTGTCAAAAATATCACCTTGTCAAGGTGATATTCTGATTTTGCACAAGATGCTATTTTAAGATGTCCTAAATGAATAGGGTCGAAAGTTCCACCCATAATTCCGATTTTACTCATTTTCTTGGTAGCTCAATCTTTCTGTTTTTGATATTTTTAGCCTGTTTATAAAGGACAAATTTAGACCCGATTGCCTGAACAGGCTCCGCTTTTAACATTTCTGCAATCTGGTTACAGGTTGGCTTTGTGTCCAAAAGGGCAGTTTCTAAAATGTGTACTTTAATTAGCTCGCGAGCCTCTAATGCCTGTGCAAGACCGGTTAAAAGCTCGTCTGTTATGCCGTCTTTTCCAATCTGGAAAATAGGCTGAATTCCATGTGCCTCTTTGCGAAGAAAAGCACGCTGTTTGCTTGTTATCATATATAATCTCCGTTTTATAATTATATGGATTTTTTTGTTTTGTAACGGAATGCATAAATTCAATTCCTATAACTTTATGACCTTGCCTTCGCTTTGGCACGAAGGTCAGTTTTTAGTATTCGTTTTCTCATGCGAAGGTGATTTGGTGTAACCTCTAAAAGCTCATCATCCGCGATGAAATCAAGGCATTGCTCAAGGGACAATTCTTTTGGCGGGACAAGCTTTAGGGCATCGTCAGAACCTGATGCACGGGTGTTTGTAGCGTGCTTTCTCTTGCAGACATTAACTGTTATGTCCTCAAGTCTTGAACATTCGCCAACAATCATTCCCTCATAAACCTCAACACCTGCACCAATGAAAAGTGTACCACGCTCCTGAGCATTGAATAGACCGTAGGTGATGCTTGTGCCGTTTTCCCATGCGATAAGTGTACCGCGGGTTCTTGCCATAATATCGCCTTTGTATGGTTCATAGCCCTCCAGGATACTGTTGATAATTCCTGTTCCGCGGGTTGCTGTTAACATTTCGCTTCGGTATCCGATAAGACCACGGGATGGGATTAAAAACTCAAGACGGGTATAACCCTGTGCTGCCGGTGCCATATTCACCATTTCACCGCGACGGGCAATAATGCCGTCCATAATTGTGCCGGTAAATTCTTCAGGGATATCCACGGTAAGTCGCTCAATAGGCTCACACTTTACGCCGTCAATTTCCTTGTAAATTACAACCGGGTTTGAAACCTGGAACTCGTAGCCTTCACGGCGCATATTTTCAATCAGGACAGAAAGGTGAAGCTCGCCACGGCCGGATACAACAAATGCCTCGGTTGTGTCGGTTTCGGAAACACGCAAGCTGATGTTTGAGTCAAGCTCACGGAAAAGTCTGTCACGAAGATGACGGGATGTTACGAATTTGCCGTCACGACCCGCAAAAGGTGAATCATTTACGCTGAATGTCATAGATAAAACCGGCTCGTCAATCTTAACGAACGGAAGAGGTTCGGGCGCTGAAATGTCGCATAGGGTGTCACCAATATTGATGTCGGTAATTCCTGAAATTGCAACCATATCGCCAGCTGATGCTTCTTCTACAGTTTCCTTTTTAAGACCATCAAAGGTATAAAGCTTAACGGCACGGCCGGATAATTTCTTTCCGTCGGATTTCAAAAGAGTTAAAGGCATACCGGTTTTAACTGTGCCTCGCTGAATTTTTCCTACTGCGATTCTGCCTGTGTATTCGTCATAGTCAATGTTTGAAACAAGCATCTGGAATGGACCGTCATCTACGCAATCCGGGCATGGAATTGCTGTCGCAATAAGCTCAAACAGGTCACGAAGGTCAGAATTTGGCTGTTCAGGGTTATATTCCGCAGTTGCCCAACCGTCACGGCCTGATGCGAAGATAACAGGAGTGTCAATCTGCTCCTCTGTTGCACCAAGGTCTATAAATAAGTCAAGAACTTCGTCCACAACCTCGTAAGGTCTTGCATTCGGACGGTCAACTTTGTTAACCACGATAATCGGCTTTAAGTCAAGAGCAAGAGCTTTTGACAGAACGAAACGGGTTTGTGGCATACATCCCTCAAAGGCGTCTACCAACAAAAGAACGCCGTCTGCCATTTCAAGTCCACGTTCAACTTCACCACCAAAGTCCGCATGGCCAGGTGTGTCGATTATGTTGATTTTTATATCTTTATACATAAGTGATGTGTTTTTTGCCAAAATTGTAATTCCACGCTCACGCTCTAGGTCGTTAGAGTCCATCACGCGCTCTGCAATTTGTTCGTTTTCACGGAAAATTCCGCTCTGACGAAGCATTGCGTCAACCAATGTGGTTTTGCCGTGGTCAACATGGGCAATTATTGCAATATTTCGTATATTTTCTCGTTTTGTCATAAAAACCCCCAAAATCCCTACATTATATATTATACTGTTTAATTTTATCATATTTTGAAGATTTATACAATAGGAATTGTGACAAAAATTGAGAATCCAAAAACCCGCCACTTATAAAAAGTGACAGAATGAAAAAGAGTTGAACAGAAGTTCAACTCTTTAAATTATTTTTCAATTGCAAAGATTGCAACGATTTCGCCATCAACTACCATAGCAGTAGCTTCTGTAGCTATTGACATCATAGTAGTGCCATTAGATACATGCTCTGCAGTTTCAGCATATATGCCATCGTCCAGAATGCCGTTGCCATAATCGAACATGCTAAAGTTAGAAGCGTTGATAGAAGCAGGTGATGTCACATTATATTTTTGGGTCTCATCTTTTGTTTGCATATTGGCATCATAAGTATATGCTACGCAATCATCAGCAATACCGTAATAAACAACACCTTGCTTAGCGTTTGCATCTGGCAAGTTCCATGTTTCTTCAAGATCGTAAGTTATATCAAGGTAACCGTTTTGAACGATACTTGTTTCAGCAAATGCGATTGCATCCGGAGCAACTTCTGTTACAACACCGCTTACAAACTGGATTGGTGAATGGCTTGGATTCCATAGCGTGTATGACCAATCTATCACTTTAACCATAGCATCCCAAGCAGTATTGCCTGCAAATGGAGCGGTGTAAACTGCATCTACATAGCCATCCCAGTCAGTTGTAAAGTAGAACACATCACCAGCAGTAAGACTGTCTGCTGCAGACATGCCACCTACGACAGCAAACAAAAGCTCCTGAACTTCGCCATTGTAAAGAACCTTTACGCTCATAGCTTTATCGCCATCTTCTGTTAGAACATATTTTGCTGTGTCAATTGCAACTGCAAATCTTGAGTTTTCGTCAATTTCTGGACCAAAAGCAGTAATAACAACAAAAGTAACTGTGGTATTGAATTTATAAACATATCCATCATAGTATCTGCCATCTGCAAGAAAATCCTTTGACAGAGATACATAGTTTGATTCATCTGCTGGCGATAGATATGGGTCTTTTACTACAATAATTGGTGTTGTATCAAGAATTTTATTACCTGAACCAAGCATGCTTGTTCTTGCCTTGTATTCAACAGATGCCAAGGTGGAGTCTGGTGCTATATTGACCATATTGGTAATTTTGCCGGTTTTACTTGAAATATTGTATGTAACAACACGGTTATCAACAGATAATGTTGATAAGTTCACATCATTTGTGCCTGTTGCAAAGTCCATGATGAAAGAATACGCAAACTTTGGATCAATTTCGTATGTATTTATTGTACCATCTGGAAGAAGAAGCTTAACTGTTTCGTTGTCAGCAGATCTTTTAAGAACAATAGCATATTTGATATTATCTGCATTTAACTTGGCAGCATAGATTCTGCCGAATGGGTCAAGCGTTAAATCAAGTGAGCACTTTAGATAAATAGAAGGGATAAGAACAGTACCCGGAACTCTATCATAGGTCACACCACCGATTGTATATGAGTCATCATCTGCCAATATTGTATCATTATCATAGATAGCTGTAACCACCCCTGAAGCCGTATTATTTGTAGCAATGATGCTGATTTTTTCAGGATCTACAATACTTGTGACTGTAAAATCTGTAGCATAAGCAACTATATCACCAGCCTGAATTGAAGAAAGGTCGCAAGAAACACCATTTCGTGTTACAGTAACAGATGTATGTCCTTCTTGAATAGCCTGATTGGAAATTGTGATTTCATCAAGGTTGGATGAGGATTCATCAAGGGCACAGGTAATGCTGCTGAAGCTAATGACAGTTTCATCGCTATCCTTATATACTGAAGCAACTTCTCCTATCTGATAGAAGTCAACATGGATTTCTGTATAAGCACCAATGTTGTTTTTATCAACCAACTTAACTGTGCCATAAGCGTTACCTAGTATGTGGTCAAGAGTGGATTGGCTAAGTGTTAAAACGTCACCTATGATATCTTCTGACGCCACAATAGTTTGGTAGTATGTATCATTTACATAAATATCTACCTGATCATCAAGCTTATAGAATGTCGAGCCAAACTCAATTTGCAAACTGGAAGTATTATACTGATCAATATCTACAATATCCGCTTGAAGGACATATGTTGAAGCATCAAGTTCTACAGTTTCCTGTTTATATATCGGAATGGCTGGTTCTGTTGAAGAAGAAGTTCTATCGACAGCGAAGATGGCAACGATTTCGCCATCAACAATCATAGCTGCAGCTACTGTAGCTTTATCAAGCATTGTAGTACCACAAGCTATATCTTCATCGCTTACCTGATAGATACCATCATTCAGAACACCGTTACCATAATCGAATATGCTAAAGTTAGAAGCGTTGATAGAAGAAGGTGATGTTGCATCATACTTATCCTTTTCATATCTTGTCTTCATATTAATATCGTAAGTATATGCTACGCAATCATCAGCAATACCGTAATAAACAACACCCTGCTTAGCGTTTGCATCTGGCAAGTTCCATGTTTCTTCAAGATCGTAAGTTATATCAAGGTAACCGTTTTGAACGATACTTGTTTCAGCAAATGCGATTGTATCCGGAGTAACTTCTGTTACAACACCGCTTACAAACTGGATTGGTGTATGGCTTGGATTCCATAACTCATATGACCAATCTATCACGTTAACCATAGCATCCCAAGCAGTATTGCCTGCAAATGGAGCGGTGTAAACTGCATCTACATAGCCATCCCAGTCAGTTGTAAAGTAGAACACATCACCAGCAGTAAGACTGTCTGCTGCAGACATGCCACTTACGACAGCAAACAAAAGCTCCTGAAGTTCGCCTTCATATAGAACTGTTACACTGTGTACCATGTCGCCATCTTCTGTTAGAACACATTTTGCTGAATCCGTTGCAACTGCAAATCTGGAATATTCATTGAATGATAGTCCAATATTGGTAATAACAACAAAAGAAACGGTAGTATTAATTTTGTATACATAACCAGAGTACATAGCTTCATCTACAAGGTCATCCTTGGAGAATGATGCATAATTTGTGTAGTCTGCCGGTGATAGATACGGGTCTTTTACTACAATAATTGGTGTTGTATCAAGAATTTTATTACCTGAACCAAGCATGCTTGTTCTTGCCTTGTATTCAACAGATGCCAAGGTGGAGTCTGGTGTTATCCTGAACATATTGGTAATTTTGCCGGTTTTACTTGAAATATTGTATGTAACAACACGGTTATCAACAGATAATGTTGATAAGTTTACATCATTTGTGCCTGTTGCAAAGTTTGTAAGAAAATCAGCTTGAAACTTTACATCAATTTCATATGTTTTTGTTGTACCATCTGGAAGAAGAAGCTTAACTGTTTCGTCGTCAGCAGATCTTTTAAGAACAATAGCATATTTAGGTGGTTCTGCCACATACAGCGTTTCAGTAAGCGCAAGTGGTACAGGATTTTCCCAACTATCCAAAACAAAAGCTTTCAAAAAACCTGGTTCGATTGAATCGAACTGCAAAGAGTAAGATTCAGAGCTGTTTGCAGGAATAGAAATATCTGCATAAGAACGGCTCAAGAACTTGCCGTCAGGGGAATATGAAGCCACCACAAAAACACCGGTTTTAGTTTCCGATGTAATATTTTCTATAGTGGCATTTGAATAATAACCTTGATCGTCCACGGATGTAGTAAGATTGGTAAGATCAAAGTCTAAGTTACTTGCATATACCGATGATAAAAAGAACATGGATGCAACTAACATCAGTAGAAATACTATACGTTTTTTCACTGGATAATACCTCCTAAAATAGTAATAGTATTATTATAGGAAGTTTTCCATGTTTTGTCAAGATTTACGCCAATTTATCTTAGAAAAAAAGAGGCCATAAGGCCACTTTTTTATTTCCCTAAATAACTAAAATGCATATAGTCCTTAAGGTTTGTCCAATCACCGCCCCAGGTCCAACCGTACTTTTTGAAATTTCGGGCAACAGAGCCGTTGGGAGTGATTGAGAACGGGCTTTCATATGGTTTCCAGAAGCTTCCTGTTATAGCCTGACCCGATGGGTAGCAATAATAGTTTTCGTCAAAGTTAATATCGATACAAGTGCCGTAGCTATGGTGGGAAACACTGCCGAAAGCGGTATTTCGCCAGCTGTATGCACCCACATCTTTAATAGGAAACTTTTCGGGGTCATTATATATATTGGTAAAAATTCGCATCACTTCATCTGCAAGATTCACATTAACCACAAGGGGAAGCTTGTTTGAAAACTTATTCCCGTTTGCATCCATCTGCCATACAGGAACGCTTATAGTTCTCATATTGCTATCCGCCTGAGCTTTGGTGGTAAAGGGTTTTCCGCCTGGGAAAACTCTGTTGTATTTATCGGCTTGGGATACAAGGATGTTGATTTTTTCGTTTCCATAAAGCACATAAGCGGGGTCAGAATATGAAGTGATATAGTCGCCAAACCTGGCACCAACAATAACAGTGTATCCCTTGTCCTTTGCAAGCATATTACTGACATCTGCTGACAAATTTATAGTTTCAATGCTTTTGATAACCTTGCCAGTAGTATCCTTAATTAAAACCACATATCCGTCAGCTCCGCTTATCTCATTCCAACTGAAAGCAAACTTATCAGTCATCGTAATACCATCATAAATATCAGTAAATTTAGGGTAGGCATACTTTGTTTTTCTTTCGGAAAATGTATTGTAAGCTCGGTTTACAATAGCAATCGCCTGCTCACGGGTGGCATAGCCTTTTGGAAGAAGAGTGGTATCGGAAAGCCCGTTTATCACCTCATATTTAACGCTTTTTGCCAAATCCTCGGTTGCCCAGGAATCGGTGTCGCCAAAATCAGAGAAACGCCAAAGTCTATCTATGTCCGAAGCGGTTATGTTGGTGGACTTGTTTGCCGCATTTAATGTACGCATAATTATCTTCGCCATTTCCTGACGCTTGACGGGGTCATTGGGATAGAATTCCGTTTTGGTCTTTCCGTCAATCACGCCAAGGGAATACGCCATTTTAACGCTGTCGGAGTCGGTGTCGGAAAAAGGAATATCGTAAGTTTCAGGGACTTCGCCTGTCATAACCATATACAGATTCATAACAAGCTCGCAAAATTCTGCTCTTGAAATATTGGCGGATGGTCGTCCTGAAATTACATTTTGGGAAATAAGTCCTGCAGTATTTGCAGAATAGTATTCATTTACTGCCCAACTGGAAAAATTATAGGCAGATGTTGAAGATACCGACCCAAGCATAATAGATGCTGAAAGTATCGGCACAATGATTTTTTTCACTTTTATCAAAACCTTTCATTTTTTCTACCGCTAAAGTTTAGCACGAAAAAAAGTAAAGTTCAACCGATATTTTGTTAAGTTTTTGTGAACGGAAAGCTAAATTTATGGGTATCAAGGAAGATGTGGGAAATGCAAGGAAAATGCACAAAAAAATCCGCCAATCTGTGGCGGATTTGGGTATATCAGTAAGTTGAATAGAGCCAGATAAAGAAGTTGAGATATGATGCAAACAGAAGCCATATAAGATACGGAATCTGAAGATAAGCAGACAACTTGTTTATTCTGTAAAACTCAATAATCATTAAAACTACGAGGACTATAAGAAGTATAATCCAGATAAATGCGAAGAGATAGGCTTCCATATTAAAGAAAATTATCGGCCAAAGGAAATTCACAAAAAGCTGAAGCCAGTAAATGAACGGAATCTGACCCTCTGTTTTATACACAAGTCCCGCACTTATTCCCATAAGGGTGTAAAGTATAGACCAAACGATAGGGAAAACAATTGGTGGCGGAGCAAGGGGTGGTTTTATAACCTCGCCATACACATTAAAACTCCCCCGAGTGATAAAGCCCGCAAGGCCTCCTACTAAAAGCGCAATTAAAATTTGTACTATATATGGTTTATATTTTTTTAACATAAACGTCACCTCACACAATATTATATGAGTTGTATGGGTGATAATATTCAAAAAGGGTATATATTGTGTAAAAATTTAAAAAAAATTAAAAAAACCACAACATTTTATAAGTAAAGGCTTGTAATTTGTGATAAGGTGTGTTATAATAAAAAGGTAGAAGGAAGTTACTTTCTACCCTTTTATCCTATACATATCAAGCTAAAAAGCATCGCAGGCCGGTGCTTTTTTTCTTGGAAGAAAAAATACAACAAAAAACCGCCACAAAGGCGGTTTTTATTATTTCTCGTATTTGTAAATACTTTTGATTACAAAATCAATTGTACATGCAGGAGTTTCAACTGAAACGGTTTCTCCTACATTATGTCCCAAAAGAGCCTTTCCTACAGGAGAGCCTACTGATAAAAGAATATCATCCATGTCTTTGTTCAAAAGAGCATAAATCTCAATTTCGTCAGGGCTTACAACGGCGTAAGTTTCCACTTCATCTTCGCCAACTTCCTGAATTTCGATTGTATTACCAAGGCATACTGTCTCTTCGATGATTTCATCATCCTCTAAAACTCTTGTATACTTCATCATATTCATGAGCTGGTTGATTTTAGATTCAACTTCTGCCTGCTCATTTTTTGCTTCGTCGTATTCGGCATTTTCCGACAAGTCGCCAAATCCGCGAGCCACCTTAATCTTTTCTGTAATTTCGCTTCTTTTCTCGGTTTTTAAGTAATCAAGTCCTGACTTTAATGCATTCATACCAATACTTGTTAAAACAATTTCTTTGGTTTCTGCCATTTTTAAAAACTCCCTTTCTTTATATATAAATGTGTCTTCCGTCATTTACGCATCTTATACATTATAATAAAAGATTGGCCCGTTGTCAATCTTTTTATTTTAATACTAAATAATTCTATGCAAATAAGAGAATAATTATAACGAAGAAACAAAGAAAAAACAAGGGATTACGAAAATATGGATTTTGAAAAAATAAAGACGGATTTTGAGAAAAGATACGATAGGAATTGTGAAAAAATTTATTTTGCAGGTATGGGGATAGAACTATTTTCGGAAAATGCAAAAAGCCTTTCGGGATGCGTATCTATTGGCGAAGCGATGGCAGTAGCTAAAAGAGATGACGGAAGAATAACTATACAGTTTTCAGGAACAGACAGCATGGCATCCTTTAACATAGCCGATATTAAAAGGTATCGGGGACAAAGGTTTGCAAATCTTTTGGAAAAGGCAGAAGCTTGCGGGATATCCTTAAAGGGAGCAGACATATTTATATTTAAAAATTCTCGTATAACTGACCTTTTAGAGCCATTGACTCTTGGCGGATTATCAGCTTTTTGTGAGAAAGTGCCGAGAAAAGAAAGCCTGCTTCCGCATTTTGAAAGGTTTACTGAGAATATGATAACCCTTTTGGGAAAAGAGAAAAGCGTGACAGTATTTGACGGGCAAAGAGCTACACATATCCCGTTTTTTGGCGGAAAGTGTAAGGTGGTGATAACCTATTCGGGCGGTGACTTCCTGACTATAAAAAAATCTTCAGGGTCATCCGTTGAAGATGCAATTTCAGCACTTAAAAAAGGGGATATGGAGAAATTCGGATTCCTGCTTGACAGGGATACCCAAAACCTTTTAAGGGATAATAAGTGGGACAGGCAGGAAAGTCTTTTCCATTGCGCAAAAACAACAAAAGACGCTCTTGGCAGTGGCGTTATACCCTGCGGTGGCGTCTTTTCAGTGGTTGAAAACAATAAGATTGACAGATTTATACAAGGTGTTCTGACAATGTATCAGAAGCATTTTGGCGGTGCTCCGGATTTTTATGTAACTGATTTTGTGGATAGCGGGTATTTTGCAGACTAAATAATTCTTGGTTTTTTCATTTCAAACCATAAATTCAGCTTAATCAGATATGCTATAAGTTCGGACTCGTTCTCATTTTCCGAAAATGTAAATCCGCCCTCACAAAGTCGCAAAAGAGCGGAACGCTTAAAGAAAGCCACAATAGGAGAGTGCTCTTTTGAAATAATATCTAAAAGTATATGCCGAAGTGCTGTTCTGATTCGGCTTGAAGTCGGAGTTTCTACATTATATATAGTATCTTTTAAGACAGGAGTTTTAATGGATGATTCAAAGGAATCAGCAATCATGGATGGATACGGAAGAATAATATCGCCCTTTGGTATGTGGTTCTTTATGCTTTCCTCCAAAGCACTATAAAATGCACCATTTTTAATAAGAGTGGCGATGTAGCTTTTCTTTCCTGAAAAACGGTCAGGAAAGGCGAAAAACAAAGCTTCATTATTGCCCTTTGCCCGTTTTAATGCCATTGGAAGAAGAAAGTCGTAGCTTGAAAGAAAGGGAAATCCACAGGCAGAGACCACGGTTTCCAAAGCCCATAAAACAGTTCCGTCATCTATTAATAGATGTTGATTCCGTGTAGGAAATTGCCCGAAAGCATCGGGAAACTTTTCGGCATACAAACTGATTCTGTTGTGTTCCTTTTTGCTTAAAACAGAAAGACTTTCCAAAAGGGCAGAATCAAGTGTCGCATCCGACAGAATAACACCTGCTTTTTTGACGCAAGGAAAATCGTTATGTGGCGGATTTTCAGAAATTGTGTAGCATCCCTTTTTAATTCTGTCCTTTGAAATTTTTAAAAAGCTACAGGCAGGGAGAGTATAAACATTTTCCAGAATGGTGGAAGGGATGCGATTCTGACAAGCAAGGAGTTCGCAAAGGTTTTGTGCAGAAATTTTCTTTGAAATTTCAGGATGAGCAAAAATCCCTTTAAAAGATGTGGACAGGACATATCCATCATCTGCTTTTGCATAAAAAACAGGCATAGAACCTGTAGAATCTGTAAGTGCAAAAACCTGCCTACGCATAGCATCATATATTATAAAGGAAAATTCACCCGCCAGCATCTGTGCGCACTTTTCACCGAAGTGTATATAACAAGAAAGAGCAGTTTCGGCATCCTTATCTGTCAGGAAATGATACCCGAAGGCGGAAAGCTGTTTTTTTAGGTCATCGCCATTTGAAATACTGCCTGAAAAAGCTATGGTAAACTGGTAGCCTTCGCAGATTTTACTTAAAGTGCAATCAGAAAAAAGAACTGCCTGTTCACAAATCCAGGGCGTGCTTAAAGAATCTACAGATGCACCGTTAATCTGTCGGATAAGCAGGTCATAGTACGGAATATTTTTACTGATATTATTTTTGAAATTCACAAGACAGGAAATCCCTCTCATAAAAACTACACTCCCAAGATATAAATTTTCTCTACTAATATATGAAAGAATTTAGTCATTAGTGAAAAAGGGCCTGTCTTAAAATAAAAAAGGACCTGTTGAAACAGGTCCTTAAATTATATCTATCTGGCACATTTTCATGGCGGATAATGCGTTTTCGTGACTTTCAGGTGTTACACCTGCACAGCAGGAGGCTTTAACCCGAACATCTGCCTCGGGAAGATACGCCTTTATAAGCATGGCATTTGAAATTACGCAAATATCTGTGCAAAGACCGATAAGTGTTATATCAGTATAATCATTATCTGCCACAAATCCCGCAAGCTCTACACTTCCGAAGGTAGGCTTTTCAAAACATTTTTTGCCTATGGCAAGCGGTTGAATGTTTTTGTCAAGCTTAAAGCCATCTGTTCCTTTAATACAATGCTCCACAGGAAGGTTTTTGCCTTCACGGGTTTCAAGATATAAAGAAGAATGGGTGTCAAAAGTAAAAACCACATCTCCGTCAAAGTTCTTAATCTCGTCTACAACACTTGGAACAATTTCCTGTGCTTCTTTTGTTCCTAAAGCTCCGTCAATAAAATCCTTTTGCATATCAACAACTACCAATAGCTTATGCATACAAATCACCTCGAATATTATATATCACATTTTTTGGAAAAAGTCAATAAAACGGGATAATATAAAGGAATTTGCAGAAACTACATAAAAAAGAAAGGAGATAGGTATGTTCAGAGGAAAGGTAGTTGTAGTAGGAGCAGGAGCGGTTGGAGCAACCACCGCATACACTCTTTTGTTAGGCGGTTTGTTTCAGGAAATTGTGCTTGTTGATATAAGGAAAGAAAAAGCGGAGGGCGATGCTCTTGATATGGCACACGGAGTGTCGCTGGTGAAGCCTGTTACGGTTACGGCGGGGGATTATTCCGATTGCCGTGATGCAGATATAGTTATAATAACAGCAGGTGCACCGCAAAAGGGAGTTGAAACAAGACTTGACCTTTTAAAGGATAATGTGGCGGTATTTGAACAGATTATAAAGGATGTTATGAAATATGCACCAAGTGATGTAATTTTAATGCCGGTAACAAACCCTGTGGATATTCTGACTTATGTCACATATAAGCTGTCGGGACTTCCTAAAAATCAGGTCATCGGCTCGGGAACTGTGCTTGACACATCGAGGCTTAAGTATATGATAAGCCGTAAAACAGGTGTTGATGCACGAAATTGCCATACCTATATAATAGGCGAGCATGGTGACAGTGAGGTTGCGGCGTGGAGCGTTACCAACATTGGCGGTATGACCATGAACGAGTTTTGTAAATATACCGACAAGTGCAACCTAAACGACCTTGATATTATGTATAACGATGTAAAGCACTCCGCCTATGAAATCATAAAGAAAAAAGGAGCAACCTATTATGCCATAGCTATGGCAGTTGCAAGAATCTGCGAGTGTATCGCAGGTGACGAAAATTCTATTCTTACTGTTTCGGGTGTTTTCTCAGGTGAGTATGATATTCGTGATGTTGCTCTTTCTGTTCCCATGAAGGTAAGCGGACAGGGGATAGAGAATATTTTAGAAGTGCCATTTTCAAAAGAGGAAATGAAAGGACTTCGTGATTCTGCGGCAACCCTTTCAGGGCTGCTTCGTGAAATTGGAATGTAAAACAGGCTACCTCAGGGCAGCCTGTTTTTGGCATAAAAATGCAGATTTCTATTATCAATGAATAAAAATCATCCATAAAAGATGACTTTTTTAGGGATTTTGTAAAAAAACCAAAATAATTAGAAAATAACTATTGAAATGTAAGAAAAAATCTGTTAAAATAGTAAAAATAATTTAAAATGGAGGGAATGTTTTTATGACAGACAAATTTGCAAAAGAAGGCTTAACTTATGATGATGTGCTTCTAATTCCACAGGAGTCAGACATAACACCTAATATGGTAGAGCTTTCAACAAATCTTACTAAAACACTAAAGCTTAATATTCCTCTTATGAGTTCTGCTATGGATACTGTTACAGAGTCAGAAATGGCAATCGCTATGGCTCGTGAAGGCGGCATCGGTATCATACATAAAAATATGACAATTGAGCAGCAGGCTTTGGAGGTTGACAAGGTAAAGCGTTCAGAAAACGGAGTTATCAAAAATCCGTTCTGTCTTTCAAAGGAACATACCCTAAAGGATGCGGATGACCTTATGCACCGCTATAGAATTTCAGGCGTTCCTATTTGTGATGATGAAAATAAGCTTATCGGTATCATAACAAACCGTGATCTTCGCTTTGAAACAGATTATTCAAAGAAGATTGAAGAGGCTATGACAAGTGAAAACTTAATCACAGCTCCTGTTGGAACAACCCTTGAGGATGCACAGCAGATTTTAAGCAAGCACAAGATTGAAAAGCTTCCATTGGTTGATGGAGAAAACAAGCTTAAGGGTCTTATCACAATTAAGGATATTGAAAAGGCTGTTAAGTATCCAAATGCGGCAAAGGACGCAGCAGGAAGACTTCTTTGCGGAGCGGCAATCGGTGTTACAGCTGATATTTTAGATAGAGTTAAGGCTTTGGTTGATGCAGGTGTTGATGTTCTTGTACTAGACTCTGCTCACGGCCACTCAAAGAACATTATTGAAAAGGTCAAGGAAGTTAAAAAGAACTTCCCTGAAATTCCTGTTATCGCAGGAAATATCGCAACAGGCGAAGCAGCTGAAGCTTTAATCAAGGCTGGTGCTGACTGTATTAAGGTTGGTATCGGACCTGGCTCAATCTGTACAACTCGTGTTGTTGCAGGTATCGGCTGCCCACAGGTTACAGCTATCTATGATGTTGCTCAGGTTGCTAAAAAGCACAAAATCCCTGTTATAGCAGACGGTGGACTTAAGTACTCAGGAGATATTCCAAAGGCAATCGCTGCAGGTGCTGATGTAGTTATGATGGGAAGCCTCTTAGCAGGTTGCGAAGAAAGCCCGGGAGAATTTGAAATCTATCAGGGCAGAAGATTTAAGGTTTATCGTGGTATGGGTTCAATTGCAGCTATGGAATGTGGTTCAAAGGACAGATACTTCCAGACAGGTTCTAAGAAGCTTGTTCCGGAAGGTGTTGAGGGCCGTGTACCATACAAGGGACCTGTTTCAGATACAATCTTCCAGCTTTTAGGCGGTCTTCGTGCAGGTATGGGTTACTGCGGTACAAGAACTATTGAAGAGCTTAAGAAGAACGGCAAGTTCGTAAGAATTACAGG
>JAZNWI010000253.1:0-3864 GCA_045593305.1 Clostridia bacterium
AAATCCGGATGTTGTTTTGGTTCATGGTGACACATCTACAACCTTTGTAACAGCTTTAGCGTGCTTCTATTTACAGATTCCTGTGGGACATGTTGAAGCAGGGCTCAGAACCTATAACATTTACTCACCATACCCTGAAGAGTTTAATCGTCAGGCAGTGGGAATTGTAGCAAAATACAATTTTGCACCAACAGAGCTTTCAAAGGAAAACCTTGTTCGCGAAGGAAAAGATGAGTCAACAATTTATGTTACAGGAAATACAGCAATTGATGCTTTAAAAACTACAGTCAGGGATAGCTATTACCACGAACAGCTTGAGTGGGCAAAAGACTCAAGACTGATAATGATTACAGCCCACAGACGAGAAAATCTTGGTGAGCCGATGAAAAATATGTTCCGCGCAATCAAGCGTATAATGGAGGAACATCCTGATACAAAGGCGATTTATCCTATCCATATGAACCCTGTGGTAAGAGAAACCGCAAACGAAATTTTAGGCGATTGTGACCGTATAAGAATTATTGAGCCACTTGATGTTTTAGATTTCCATAATTTCTTGAATGCAAGCTATCTTATTTTAACCGATAGTGGCGGAATCCAGGAAGAGGCACCATCCCTTGGCAAGCCTGTTCTTGTAATGCGTGATACAACAGAGCGTCCTGAGGGAATAAAGGCAGGAACACTAAAGCTTGTAGGAACTGACGAAGAGGTAATATACGGAGAATTCAAGAAGCTTTTAGAAAACAAAGAAGCTTATGAAAAGATGAGCCATGCATCAAATCCGTATGGTGACGGCTTTGCCTGCAAGAGAATTGCAGACATCTTAGAAAAGGAATAAGGAAGAAAAAATATGAAAACAATTTGGCTGGTTATACCGTGCTACAATGAGGAAGAAATAATTACAAAAACAGCAGAGTGTACCAAGGAACTTATGTACGCTTTGGTTTGTGCGGGTAAAATTTCAAAATCCAGCCGAATTTTGTTTGTAAATGACGGATCTACGGACAAAACATATGAGATAATAAAGGACTTGTGCAAAGAAGATAAAATATTTGCTTGTGTAAACTTGTCACGAAACCGTGGTCATCAGAATGCTCTTTTAGCAGGCCTTATGACAGCTAAAAACTATGCAGATGCAGTTATTTCTATGGATGCAGACCTGCAGGACGACATAAATGTAATTGAAGATTTTATTGATAAATTCGAAGATGGATATGATGTTGTTTATGGAGTAAGATGCGACAGAAAAACAGACACATTCTTCAAAAAATTCACTGCCGAGAGCTTTTATAAGTTTATGAAAGCAATGGGAGTTGATGTTGTTTATAACCATGCTGACTACCGATTGATGTCAAAAAGGGCACTTGAGGGATTGTCAGAATTTGACGAAGTAAACACATTTCTTCGAGGTATTGTTCCGCTGATTGGCTATAAATCAACCACTATTGAATATGCCCGTAAAAAAAGGGAAGCAGGAAAGACAAAATATAACTTAAAGAAAATGCTTTCCTTTGCCATGGAAGGAATCACATCCTTCAGCGTTCGCCCGATAAAGCTTGCATTGGCCCTTGGTGTGTTATCCTTCTTTGTGAGCATAGGAATGCTTATTTACTGCATTTACGAGCATTCTATCGGCAATACTGTAAGCGGTTGGGCAAGCCTTGGAGTTTCAATATGGGCGATTGGCGGACTTCAGATGCTTATGCTTGGTATTGTTGGCGAGTATGTTGGAAAGATATACCTTGAAACAAAGCATCGCCCAAAGTATATAATTGAGTCTGTAACTTTAACAGAAGAGGAAGAGAATGAATAAAAAAATTACCCGGGAAATATTTTTATATGTATTCTTCGGTGCGCTCACAACATTAATAAATATTGTTGCATATTCGCTACTGTATTATAATTTTAGTGTATCAAACACTTTGTCAACAATCATTGCATGGATGTTATCTGTGATATTTGCGTATGTAACAAACAGGATATGGGTGTTTGAAAGCGAAAGCAAAGATAAAATAAAAGAAGCAGGGGAGTTTTTCCTTGCAAGAATATCAACTGGGCTTCTAGACCTTTTGGTTATGTATATATTTGTAGAGCTTTTATGCTTTGAGGGTGGAATAATTAAAATCATTTCAAATGTGATTGTTATTGTTTTAAACTACCTTTTATCTAAGCTTTTTGTATTCAAAAAATCTTGACGAAAGCAGGGATAATTACTCCCTAAATGTCTTAAAAACACAACTTTCGGTGTCGTGTTTTCTCGATAAAAGTACTTCGAGAAAAATTGTGAAAAACAGCATAAAAACGCCAATTACCACTATTTTTGACGGACTATAAAATATCCTGTCAGACCTTGTCGAACGATTGTTAGGGAAAAAAGTAAAATTGTATTGACAATGATATTTTTATGTGCTAAATTGATGTCGAAAGGAGCGATTTTGATGAATACATACATTGAAAGAATAAATGCAATAAGAGACAAAATAGATTTTGAAGTAAATGAAAATGAAGCGCTTTGCTTAACTTCACCTGAACTGGTGGAAAAAGCACTTATGATAGAGCAAGAACTAGCTCTTGCTAATTAAAAATGTCCACAAAAATCCCCTGTTTTACTTGACAGTCCTCTTTAGGACCGATAGAAAACAGGGATTTTTTTGTTGTCATATTCTTTTGTAAATATTAGTTAAATGTCGTATTTTTTGGGATGCTTCATCAGTGAGAGTATCTTTTGTAATTCTGAAACTCCAGTTGTCAGGACTAAGAGTTGACGGAGTATTCATTCTTCCGGGAATTTCCAAAAAGTCCTGAATAGGAATTATTGAAAGCTTAGAACTGCTTGCAAGTGTAGCACGCACCATAGCTTCAGGAACATCTTCATCGTTTTTGACATTTAAGTATTCGCGGATGAATTCCTTGTTAGGCTCATTTGCATACCATCCACTACATGTGTCGTTATCGTGAGTGCCTGTATAAACCACGCTGTTTTCAGGGTGGTGGTGTAGAAGATAAGGGTTATCATTATATGGATCAAAGCCGAACTGCAGAACTTTCATTCCAGGGAAACCGCAGGCATCTAAAAGTTCATAAACCCCCTCGGTTAAGTGACCTAAATCTTCTGCAATTATCTCAATATCACAACACTTTTTAATTCTGTTAAAAAGGTCAATCCCAGGTCCTGTAACCCACTTTCCGCCTTTGGCGTTGGTATCACCATAAGGAATTGAGAAGAAAGCCTCAAAACCGCGGAAATGGTCAATTCGTATAACATCAAACAGGTTACCGCTATGATTAACACGTTTTATCCACCAATCATAGCCGTTTGCTCTCATAGAATTCCAATCATATAGCGGATTCCCCCAAAGCTGACCATCTTCGCTGAATGCATCTGGCGGACAACCTGCAACAGCGGTAGGCTTGCCGTCAATATCCAGCATAAACTGTGACTGATTTGCCCATACATCTGCTGAGTCAAGTGCTGCATAAATAGGCAAATCGCCAATTATTTTAATGTCGCTCTTTTCAGCGTAAGATTTTAACGATTTCCACTGTGTGTAAAAAAGATACTGACCGAATTTGTAAAAATCAATGCTTTCAGCAAGGCGATCACGATAAGCATAAGAGATAGGCAGATGTTTTAAATTTTCGTCCCATTCATACCATGGTAGAAAATCATTGTCCTCCTTTATTGCCATAAAAAGAGCATAAGAATCAAGCCAGTAGGCGTTTTCTCTTTCAAATTGAGTGTACTTTTCATTTTTCTCAAAACTTAAGAATGCTCTTCGAAGTAATAGCTCTCGTGTGTCACGAACAGTGTCAAAATCAACCTTTTTCGGGTCATACCCATATTTTAAACTTAAAAGATCATCT